>JAYSWI010000197.1:0-6369 GCA_043718125.1 Flavobacteriales bacterium | reverse complement strand
AAAAAGGACTTGTAACGGCCATTGATCCTACTACATCGTTGCAGCGCAATAGAACAACTGCATCGAAATTGAGAACTAATAATTATGAAATAGTTGCTAATGAACCTGCGCGAATTGGATCAAGTGAGACATCTTCTAATACTACTTTGGCTATTGGTCCAGCGAGCAACAATCCTTCATTGTTAAATGATAGATTGCCGAATAATTCAAGCTCAAACAAACCATATATAATAGAAACGATTTCGACACGACCATCATCTAGCATACAAAGAGAAAAACCAGGGTCTTCACCTACAACTGCCGATGATTATTATACTATTCCAAGACCTTCTAACGGCACGGTTGAGCCAAGTAGCTCAGGAAGAAAACCATCACAAAATTCAACTTCAAGTGGCACCTCAACAACAGCTAGAAATAGAACGAATACTGAAAATTCTACAGCACCAGGTGGTAGAGTAATAGAGAGAGTTAAGCCAGCATCGTCACACGCAGAAAGGACTCCTGATTCCAAACCACAACCCTCTACAAGCACCGCGAAGCCTCAGCAAACACCGGCACCATCAGGCAAAACTGAGTCTAAGCCAACACCATCTTATTCTCCACCACCGGCCAGATCAAATAGTTCCACATCTGGTGGAAGCTCCACAAGTTCTGGACGTTCTTCTGGAGGCAGCAGCGGATCATCTTCGGGTGGAAGGACTGGTGGAGGAGGATCTTCGAGTGGTGGGGGAAGAAAAAAGTAGTTCAAAAATTTCTATTCTCACAAACATTTAAGAACATGAAAAACCATTTCATTTCGATTTGTGTATGCGCCACTTCGATTGTTTCAGTCGCTCAGAATGAAGTAGATGCATTGCGTTATTCAATGACGAATAGGCCAGCCACATCGCGTTCTTATGCAATGGGTTCTTCCTTTGGTGCATTGGGTGCTGATCTTAGCAGCTTCTTCTCTAATCCGGCTGGTGTGGGCCAATATAAAAGAGGAGGATTTGAGTTTTCTCTTGCGCTAAACAATCAGCTCAATACGGCCACTTATTCTGGCAATGAAACTGAAAATAGTAGTTCGAAATTGACTTTAAATAATTTCGGAATCATTGGAAGCAAGAAGCCAAAAAGTGGTGATTGGAAAGCTTTTAATTTTGGAATTGGATATGCAAAGACCAATAATTTTAATGATAAAATAAGTGTAAAAGGCAATGTAAAAAACACCACATTGATGGACGTATTTGCATCTCATGCAAATGGAATTGATCCCGATCTGTTGGAAGAATATCTTCCCTTCACATCGTCACTCGCATATCAAGTTTATGCCATCAATCCTACAGATACCATAGGTACAAATTATTTTGCTTGGTACAATGGAGGACAAATAGAGCAATCAAAAAACATCACGCGCAGTGGTGCTCAAAGTGAAACCTCATTTGCCTTTGGAGGCAATTACAAAGACTTTTTGTTGATAGGTGGGTCTATTCTTTTTCAGGGAATTCACTTTAAAGAAAAAGGTTTTTACTCCGAAAATTTTGATAGTGGTGAGCCACTACAAAACTTGACTTTCACAGAAAATATAGAAGCAGACGGAACTGGTGTTGGGTTAAAGCTTGGTGTAATTCTGAAACCAACAGAGTGGGTAAGAATGGGTGTTGCATACCATTCCGGAACGGTGATTAGCATGACTGAAAATTACACCACATCCATGACAAGTGCCGAGATGAATGGCACACCTCACGATTGGACTTCGCCACTATTGGTTACTAGTTACAATCTGCGCACACCTTCTCGTTTTATGGGCAATATGGCTTTTGTTCTTGGCAAGTCTGGCGTTGTTTCTGCAGATTATGAATACACCAATTATGAAACTATGCGCATGACCGGAACGGGCAACAATCACCAATACAATTACGAAGTTGAAAATTCTACAATTGGCACCATCTATCGCGGTACACATCGGGTTGGTGCTGGAATGGAATTTCGTGTGAAAAAGTCATTTGCTGTGCGCGGTGGTGCTATCTATCAGCAAAGTCCTTTTGCAAATGGGGCGGCCATCAATAATCCATGGATAACTTATACTGGTGGGCTAGGTTACAAATCAGATTATTTCTTCTGCGATTTATCTGCTGGTTATTCAACAAAAGACTTGACCTATTACTTATATGAAAGTGAAGGCGTTCAGCCCGCTACTATTAAAAAATCGTTGTTAAGTGTTATGATGTCACTTGGTTTTAAGTATTGATAAATTTCCAAAGCCCTAGTTTTTGGAGTAAACCACTTTACCACCCAAGACAGTAATTACTACATTGGCGGAGAGAATATTCAATTCAGGTGTCTTCATTATATCACTATCAAGCATTACAAAATCTGCATATTTTGCTACCTCCAACGAACCTTTGTGGTGGTCTTCGAAGTTGGCTATTGCAGCCCAGATGGTCATCCCTTTTAGTGCTTCTTGGCGTGTGATAGCGTTTTCCATTTGCCAGCCTTCGGTTGGTTCTCCATTTTTATTTTTGCGTGCAATGGCTGAGTAGAATGTTGCAAAGGGCGAAATGTCTTCAATAGGACAATCAGTTCCAAGTGCCAACATTCCAATTTGTTCTTTCAACTCTCTATAAGTGTATGCACGAAAAACACGATTGCGCCCAATGCGCTGCGCAGCCCAAGGCATATCGCTGGTGGCATGCGTTGGCTGCACGCTTGGAATAATATTGTACTTCGAGAATTTTGCGATGTCATTTTCATTCACAACCTGAGCATGTTCTATTCGCCAACGATGATCACATAAAGTGTCGCTCCATACTTCTCCATACAAATCAAGTATCACTCTATTGGCACTATCACCTATGGCGTGGGTACACATTTGGAATCCATGCTTGCGCAATTGATAAGCGTAATCTCTGAAATGATTTTTTTCGCTCAACAGAAATCCATAATTTTTTGCAGGCAACAAGTCTTCATAAGGACTGAGCAAACATGCACCGCGCGAGCCTAATGCACCATCGGCATAAAACTTAAATGAGCGCACATTGAGCAGTGCACTGGTATCGATTCCATTTGCGAAATAGTAATTAAAATTGGTGGTGTCATCGCTCATCATTGCGTAGATGCGCATGTGTAATTTATTGTCTGCTTGCAGTTGCTTTATCTGAAGAATATCCTTAAGCATCAAGCCCGCGTCATCCACGGTAGTTAGACCATGAGCGAAACATTTTTGCTGTGCAGCCAACCAAGATTGAGTGTCCTCTTCTAATGTTGGTTCAGGAATAATATCATCCACAAATTTCATTGCATTGTCAATCAAAATGCCGGTCAATTTTCCATCAACAGTTTGAATTTCTCCGCCTAAAATTTTTTGTCCTGCTATGACATTTGCCATGTTCAACGCCACCTGATTTACAAGTGAAGCATGACCGTCAATTCGTTTCAAAACAACAGGTGTATTTGGAAAAAGTTCGTCCAGTATTCTTTTGTCAGGGAAAGGAACCATTACATCATTTGAACTGATTTGTCCAAGGTGTAAATTTTCCCGCATATAGTTTTCCTTCCAATCATTTTGATCCCATCCTCTGCCAATAATCCAATTCTTGCTGGGGCAATTTTGATGGTAATCCTTCACCTTTGAGATTACTTCATCAAACGAATGGGTGCCTACAAGATTTACTTCCCGCAAGGTGCGTCCGAAGGCAAGAAAATGACAATGTGCATCAATAAAACCCGGGAACACTGCACGCTTCTGTGCATCTATTATTTTGGGCGCATCATACTTGTTTAATATCTCACGTTCGGCACCGATTGCTACTATTAGTCCATCTTTAACGGCCATGGCTTCTTTGACAGAAAAGTCTGCATCCACAGTATAAATACATGCGTTGTGGATGATTAGATCGACTTCTTCATTCTTGAAAGCGCATGAAGATTGAAAAAGACAAATTGAAAAAAGCAGCAGAAATATTGGATAGTTTCTGAGGTACCTTTGGCTGATAGTCAGATGGTTTTTGTGTGCGCTTATGGCAACATAAAATGAACTGTTTGATTTACTCGAAGGATCATTTCCTTTTTCTCCAAAAAGTGGATGTTGGATATTGTGTTTCATATTTTATGCTTGCCTTCTTATGTTTTGAGAGTTGGCTTGTGCAGTTGGCATTATCACCATGTCGTTGATGCACACATGCTGCGGTCTGGAGGCAATAAACCACGCAGCTTCTGCTATGTCATCTGCGCACAACGGAATGAAACCATTATATACCGCTTTTGCTTTTTCCGCATCACCATGAAAGCGTACCAAACTGAACTCTGTTTGGGCAGCGCCCGGTGCTATTTGACAAACACGAATGTTGTGCGGCAGAAAATCAATTCGCATACTTTTGGTGAGGGCATCCACAGCAAATTTTGTTGCGCTGTAAACGTTACCTCCAGGATATGCTTCCTTGCCTGCAATGGAACCAATGTTGATGATAGTTCCTTGCTTCCTTTCTATCATCCATTTAGATACTTCGCGGGTTACATAAAGAAGTCCTTTTATGTTGGTGTCAATCATCTGCTCCCAGTCGCTGAGTGCGGCTTCATTAACGGCTTCGCGCCCAAGAGCGAGGCCAGCATTGTTTACCAAGACATCCACATTTTTCCAATCAATAGGCAATGTGTTGAGTTGCACCTCTACCTGAATCTGATCGCGAACATCGAAACACAATGCCTTTACTTCTACTTTCAATTCTTTTTCAATTTGTTGTTGTAGTTCCAACAAGCGATCATTTCTTCTACCTGCAACAATTATCCTGTATTTGTTTTTTGCAAAAAGCAAAGCCATTGCTTTTCCAAATCCAGAAGTCGCTCCTGTGATGAGTATTGTTTTTGGGTTCATAAATAATATTTCGCTCAAGGGTGCTAAAGATTTTGAAAAATAGTGGTAGTGTTTTTATTTCAATGGGGCCAAATAAACTAAGGCCATTGAATTTTCCCTTTTGTGGATGGAATGTTTATTAAGCTATTCTCATCTCCTCGTTTAATGTAACTCCCTTCTTGTTGAGCACAGGATTGGCGTACATCTCCAACATGATTTCCTTGGCGTGTTTTGCGAAATTTTCGCGCGGCAGGCCCGATCTGCTTCTGCCTATGGAAAGGGAAATAACACGGCCCCTTACATAATTCAGAAATGCAATGCGCTGAATGTTGGAATATTGATTTCTGAATTCGCGTGTGCCATGCAGCAAATCATAGGCGATATAATTGGTAGGCCACAATTTGTATATGCTGTGCATTTCATCGTCAATTGCCTCGCTCAACAGTTTGAATTTTTCGTTCTTATTCTGAATATTTCTCATACCATCAATGGCCAAAGACATATCGCGGCCCACTGCAATATTTACGTTGCCTTTGTGACCAGTAAGACCAGTAAGCATGCTCAAAAAATCTTCTCCTTTTTGTTTGGTGTAACTACCATTCAATTTCTTATGTAGCAACTCATGCGTCTTCAACAAATCGCACGGATCGTACTCGTAGCTCACACACATGGGAACAATATTGAGATCGTTCAGAGCATCCTCCAACGGCTTGTCGGCACTCATTGCAAACATTTTCAAAAGTCCGGTGCTTGTTCTATCGTCACCATCCTTGCTGCGGCCTTCGCGCTGTGCTATCCAGAGGCTGCCGTGCTTCACGCAAATCAGATTGCGGATATAATTACTCAGTCGCAAGGAGTAATAATAAATTTCCTTCGCAGTCACATCCCTGTTGACAATTACATTTTTATTGCTTCGCACCAGATCGCGCACCATGGTTGTTTTCAGAAGATTGTCGCCTATGGCAATTTCTGTGCTTTGGTATCCGCGCTCCATAAGGCTCACATTCAACAGAGCACTATCAAGAATAATATCGCGGTGATTGCTGATGAATAAATAAGGTGTATGCAGATCAATAAATTCAATGTTTGAAAAGGACAAACCGCTAGTGGTCATTTGGGTAATCACCTTCATGGCAGGTGCACCAATTTCTTCTTGAAATTGTTTTACTGTTTGCACACTCTCAAACATTTTGATGATGCTAGTTTTACTCAAACCCGGGTACACCCATCGCATGGCCTTTATTAGCAACGGCTCTTGCACCAGTCTTTTGATGGCCTCTCGCAGTTCTGCATCATGGTAGGGCCTTATGTCATCAAATTTATTTACGTCAATTGGTGCTTCTTGCATGGGAGCGAAATTATCTAATTGTAGGATATACCATTTGTAATTATGAATTAGTCCGATTCAATTGATGCCCCCGATAGCCTTTAGAATTGCGCTCTGAGTATTACTTCAATAAAATATGATGATGTAGATGTTATCAACAAGGGGGTTTGGGGGAATTTGATAACTTGTTCATTTGCGTTCATAAACTGTT
>JAYSWI010000196.1:0-2212 GCA_043718125.1 Flavobacteriales bacterium | reverse complement strand
TCACTTTAGGTTGGTACAAAGACAAAGTGGTTTTCTATTTCAACTTCGCAGAAGCCGGGTTGATGGAAACAGGCGGAGGACTAGTTCCGCTTTCTCCTATCTATGTTACGTTCAACATAAATCCCGATATGGCCGGTGGTGGCCCGCCCTCAGGATTTGTGACAGAAGCAGGAACAGACCAAACACACAATGTATTGGGCAGTCTTCCGGGCGACAGTAATTACTCTCCGCTGTGGAGTGTGAGTGTGTTCAACAACACTGACTTCAACACGGTGAGCAATCTGGTTACGGCAAGCGGTGCAAATATTATGGGTGCGGATGTGATGACAGTGAACTGCCCAATGGCGGAGATAAACTGATTCCAGAATTCAAAAAGAGTTTTTGGTGATGCGAGCGACAAACCCCGGAGGCGTTTCATACGCCTTCGGGGTTTCTTATAGAGTGACTCACCTAGTCAAGTTCAGATTTCTTCGCACACCTAAAGTTGTGTCTTTGAATTTTTAATACCCGCCTGCCGAACGGGCGGGTTAATTTTTCAATCTTTCAATCATCACCCGCACACAGTCCCGAACACACTCGTGAACAAAAGCAGGTCGGTCACATTCACCGCGCCATCGTTATTCATATCTGAAATGCCACATGCCGAAGTGCATCCAAACGATGAAGTGAAGATGAGCAAGTCGGCAATGTTCACTACTTCGTTGTTGTCAAAATCTCCGAGACAAGTGTTGCCGACAAATACAGGTTGCTGAAATCCTTGTGCGATTTTGATTGCTCCGTTTGCTCCGGTGGCAGTAATTACTTCGCCCACGGTGCAATCGTTTTGTGAAAAGAAACGCCCAAAGAAAAACGGTGTGCCTTCATTTTCTGTTGATGATTTTTTTTGATAGTGTATGAGGTTCCGGAAGTCCTGATGTTACAACAATTCTATTGTGGTGAATCGAGTATGGCAGATTCCATGAATTCTATTCTTTAATCAATACCTGTCGTAAGAGTTTTCCATCAGAATTCAACGCTACCACATATACACCTGCGGCCAAATGGTGAAGCGATAATAGGGTTGTGGCAGAAAACAATTGTTGTTGCATAATTTCTTTGCCTGCTACATCTATAATTTTTAAATCCATAACACCATTCCAATTCGGTATTTCCAAGTAAACAAAATCACGTGTTGGATTGGGGTATATTTTCAATTCAGGTGACAGAGTGTTTTCTGAAATATCATCAATGATTACTTCTATGCATTCTGAAACCGCATTACATCCTTCTTGCGAAATCTGCACTTGGTAAAGACCATTTTCAGCGGGTGAAAAACTTTGTTCTGTTCCAACAAGTAGTTCTGTTGCACAATCTATCCAACTATAGGTGGCGTTGTCTTGTATCGCGAAGAGTGTATTGCCATTGGCAACTACTTCGCTAGTGAGTGAGGCTATTGTTAGATTCAAAGTGATGATGCTGTCGCAGCCATCTGCTGTCAACAACTCCAAAGTGAAAGTTCCCGATTCAGTGTAGGCCTGGTCATTCCATTGATAACTGCTGCAAGCATTGGCATTGATAGTTTCGGTGTAACCACCAATACACAAATCGTCTTCTGTGGAAGGCTGCTGAAATCCCTGTGTGGTGATGAGCACATCTGCTTCGCCTGTGAAAATGATTGACTCTCCTATGGTGCAAGAATTTTGCAACCCCGTTCCCGAATATGATAATCCGAAAGAGGAGATGACACTGCGCTCGATGGATTGGGAAAACAAGTTGGCAGTTGGCAGTTGGCAGTAAGCAGTAATGCAAAGTATGATTGCAAATTTCGTTGCACGCATGATGAGTTTTTTTATTTGTATTGGTGGGACTTCGTATTCATTGATTCTATTCTTTCCATTTCGAATCTTCTATCTGGATATTACAAATCGAGAAATGGAATTTGTTTCTTTTCCCAGTATTGAAATAGAATAAACTCCAATAGGAATTTGTGTTGTTTCAATTTGTTTTTGACTGAATGAAGCAGTGCCTGAAGATTGCCAAACAATTTTTCCGTTGATGTCAGTGATTGAAATATCTACTTGCTCATTGGCTGTGCTGTTCTTCCAATTCAAAGTCAAAACATCATTCGTGGGATTGGGGTAAATTGAAAACATATCTTCAACTATTGACTCATCGTTCACTCCATCAGCATCATCATACAAAAGTCTGCTTGCTGAATAATCGGGGTCGCCCA
>JAYSWI010000195.1:0-6375 GCA_043718125.1 Flavobacteriales bacterium | reverse complement strand
CCGGTGTATCCAGCAGATGGTGAAGTATTGACCAGATTGCAAGCACCGGTAGAGGACATAGTAAATGGATCTTGGTCAAAACCATTGGCTGCTTCGTGCGTTGCCACAGAAGTAATGCCAGTTACCGTTCCGTTTCCTTCAGCAAAAACTTGATTCCCAGTATAAATTTCATACAGCGTAATATCCGTGTTATTGGACGAACCAACCACTGCGGGTGTGGAGCTTTTTACACGCACTCTATATGCTGTTCCCTGCACAATGGTTGCTGGAATTATAGCAGCTACAGTCCAATTGGTAAGTGTGCTTGCAAATGTTCCAATAGAAACAGGACTAGCAAAACTGCCGCTAGCATCGCTCAGTTCTGCCGTAAAAACATTGCCGGCAATTAAAGTCCCTCCTGAAAAAGTGTAGGGTACATTTAGCCTGCTGCCAGCACAAAATGGACCTACTACGTTGCCGGTTGTTATAGTTTGTGCGAAACAAATTCCTTTCAATAGAAACAATGAAATTGAGAAGGCATAAAATTTTGCTTTTGTCTCTTTTGAAAAAAAAGAAGACAATTGAAATTGATTTTTGTAAAACATGATTTTGGCATTTAGATTAATAATTCAGTTTGAAGAAATACGAGCTAGAATTTCAGTTTAAAAAATTCTAACGGGCAAATATAACTATTTGACGAATAAATGCAGCATTTTGTCTGGAATATTTGCGATCTGCCTATTGCCGCTATAGTTTTTATTTATACTAATAAATAAATAATCTTACAATGATAGATTCCGAAGTATTCAGACTTCAACAATAGATGTTGCATGTTTATGCACCAATTCCAAATCATGCGATGAGAACACAATCCCTATTCGATTATCGCGAGGCAATTGCGCTAGTGTTTCAAACAATTCTTCTTTGGCCACATAGTCCAGAAATGCTGTTGGCTCATCCATCACCAGCAGTGGTGTTTGTTGGGCCAGTGTTCGCGCAATCATCGCTTTTTGCATTTCGCCATCACTTATTTCGGACAGCCGTTTATCTGCCAAATGCAGCATGTTCAATTTTTGCAATTGTTCCAATACCATTTCATCATCTTTTTCATTGGAAAAATGAAACCTACCTTGCAGTGGATATCGTCCCATTGCTACAAGCGTTTTTACATCGATGCCCTGCAAAGCGATTTTTTGTGTGAGAACAATGCTTACCAACCTAGCGCGTTCAGAAGCATTGAGGAGATCAATGTTTTTACCCTCTATAAATATTTCACCACTTATTTTTTTTACAAGACCCGCAATGGTCTTAAGCAGTGTTGTTTTGCCTACTCCATTTCTGCCTATGATAGCGCACATTTCTCCAGCTTCAACTTGGAGGTTGAAATTGGTCAAAAGTTCCTTTTTGTATCCTACAGAAAGATTAGATATGTGTAACAACTTGCTCAATCAAACTATAGATTTTGATTTTGACCCGCGAAGAATGATATAAATAATAAGAGGAGCTCCCAGGGCTGAAACCACTGCATTCAAAGGCAATTCCAACAGCCTGGATAGAATATCGGCAAGCATTGAAACACCCATGCCCATCAAAGCAATAGGAACAAACAACCGCACATGTTCTGAAGTGCGCATCCAACTTCGGGCAAGGTGTGGCACCACCAAACCAATGAAAGCCACAGGCCCACAAAATGCAGTGACGCTGCCTGCCATTGCACCCACAGCAATGATGATAAGGAGTCTATTGCCCTTCAAGTTCACACCCATGCTTTGGGCATACTCTTCACCAAGAAGGATTAGATTCAAATTCTTGAGCAGAAAAAGAATAATGACAGCGCCAATTAAAATGGTGATGAGCATGATGAAAGAATCAGTGAAATCGGCTTCGTTGAAACTACCCATTCCCCAAAGCACATAGTTTTTTATTAATTCGCTTGCGGCTTTAAATTGAAGAGCACTGATGATGGCAGAGGTGAAATAACCCAACATGATTCCAAAAACAAGCAAGGTGGTGTTGTCTGCAAGCCGCTTTGCGACAATGACAACAACCAATAAAACTGCACCTGCACCCATCATAGCAGCCGCAGCAATGGTGGCACTTCCAGCAATGTTGATATCCAAAAACGCATGGCCACCAACCACCAAAGTGAGCAGCGCAACACCTAACGAAGCTCCACTAGTAATACCAAGTACAGAAGGCCCTGCCAAGGGATTTCTGAAAAGTGTTTGCATCAACCATCCGCTCCAAGCAAGACCAATTCCAGCAATGGAAGCAGCCAGAGCCCGTGGCATTCTGGACTCATTCACTATAGTTGTCCATACTTGGTTCGAATGGGTTTTGGTGAAAAGAATTTCCAAGACATCCTGCACCGGAATTTTTACATTGCCCAACACCAATTCCAAAACAAAAAACAACACACAGAAGATGGCCAAAACAACTATTCTATATATTGAATTTATTCTTTTCAATGAAGCGCAAATAACGTCTTCACATTTCTTATCCAAAATGAAAATACCAACAAGGAATATGCTGTATGCGGCTGACTACATTTGCGGCCCTCAAAAAAATAGCAATCAACCAACTGCAATAAGAAACAATAAATGAAATTCGACAAAAACACGATTATAGGCGGCCTTTTGATGGTGTTGCTGATAGTCGCATTCTCATGGTACCAAAGTGCTCAGATGCAAAAGAAAATTGCTGCTGAACAATACCTCATGGACAGCCTAGCACTGGTTGAAGCTGCAAAGCCAAAATTGGACACCAATCTATTGAAAGAAGTTCAATTATCTCCAGTGGATTCTTCGGTGAAAACAGCACCCATTGATGTGGATGCAAAGTATGGTTTACTGGCACCTTCAGCATTGGGCATTGGCCAAAATGTGGTGATGGAAAATAACAAGGTGCGATTGACTTTGAACACCAGAGGTGGCATGTTGAAATCTGCTGAGTTGATCACGGATTACAAAGTATATGGAAGCAATGAAAACGTAAAACTTTGGGATGATTCATTGAGCAATATGAAATTGCTTTTTAATCTTTATAGCAAAGGAAATTTCAAGTCAGATGAATTCATATTTGTGCCAAGTGTGACAAGCGTGGATGCAAAAAGCACTGCGCAACAGTTGACTATGAAGCTCAACACCACCGATGCTTCTAAATACCTTGAGCTTATTTATTCCTTGGCACCGGAGGCCTATAACCTGAACCTGAAAGTGAACATTGTGGGAATGGGTGACGGTATGGATCTCAGCACCACACCTATGAAGTTGGAATGGTATGCCGTGGGTAAAGCCAACGAGAAAGGCATAGCAGCGGAGCGCAGCAAATGTTCTGTTTTCTACCGCGAAGATGCAGAGGACAGAGACTACCTGAGCGAGACCAGTGGCGACCAATACCTGACAGAAAAGAAGTTGACGTGGATGGCTTTCAAACAGGATTATTTCAGTGCGGGGTTATATACAAAGGATAGTTTTTTGGCTGGGAGTGATTTGCAAGTGAACGTAGCCAACGACAGTGCGCATACCAAATACTATTGGGCAAATATTGGCTTACCGCTAAAGGCCGAATCCAACACCTCGCATGAGCTTTCCTTTTATCTGGGTCCCAATGATTATGCAGAATTAAATAAGTTGGACGTGCCCGAATTTCATCAAATAATAGATTATGGATGGAGCATTATTGGCGTGGTGAATAGGTATTGTGTGCGACCCTTGTTTTGGTTTTTTGCATCCTTCAATTGGAGTTGGGGACTCATTATTTTGATAGTCACCATCATCATCAAATCGGTGCTTTTTCCTATCACGTGGAAGAACTTTTTGAGCAGTGCCAAGATGCGAGTACTGAAACCTGAGATAGAAGAAATAAATAAAAAATACGAGGGAAAAGCACCGGGTGAAAAACAAACTGCCATGATGGCATTGTACCGCCAGACAGGTGTGAATCCATTTGCTGGATGTATTCCGGTACTTATTCAAATGCCAATTCTATATGCGATGTTTCGGTTTTTTCCGGCCGAGATTGTGTTGCGCGGAAAAAGTTTTTTGTGGGCAGATGATCTAGCAGCTTATGATAGCATTTTTAGTTGGACACAAAACATTCCGGTGCTGAGCAGCATCTATGGCAATCACATCAGCGGGTTTACAATTCTGATGTGCATCTCCACATTTGTATATACCAAAATGAGCATGAGTGCGCAGCCTGCAATGCCCCAACAAGCTGGCATGCCCAATATGAAAGTGATGATGAACCTTTTCACTGTGATGATGCTTTTCTTCTTCAACAATCAGCCTTCGGGACTTGCAATTTATTATTTCATTGCCAACATGGTTAGCATTGGTCAAATGTGGAGTATCAAAAAATGGTTCATTAATGAAGATGCTATTCGTGCAAAAATTGATAACAACAAAAAGAAGCCAAAGACCAAGAGTGGCTTTATGCAGCGACTGGAGGATGCACAAAAGGCTCAACGCTCGAAGCTTGCAACGGGAAAAAAATAATGTTCGATTTTATGTTATTGCAAAATGTAAAGTCGCTCAAAAGAATGCGTGAAATGATTTTTTTCATTTAAACCTTAAAACTACCCTACACTAAAATGAGTTTTTTATCAAGAATATTCAGTAAAGAAAAAAAGGAATCGCTGGACCAAGGTCTTGAAAAAACACGAACAGGTTTTTTCTCAAAACTTGCGCGAGTTATTGTTGGAAAAAGCACTGTTGATGCAGAGGTTCTCGACAATCTCGAGGAACTCCTTATATCCAGCGATGTGGGTGTGGACACCACTTTGAAAATCATTAAAAAGATTGAAGAACGTGTGTCGAAAAACAAGTATATGAACACCAGTGAACTCAACGGAATATTGAAGGAAGAAATTGCTGCTTTGATGAAAGGACATGATGGCGAAACGGGCGAACAAATTTTTATTCCTAAGAAAAATGGGCCGTATGTGGTGATGGTAGTTGGTGTGAACGGTGTTGGAAAAACCACTACCATTGGAAAACTTGCCAATCAATTAAAAACAGAGGGACATAAAGTGGTGCTAGGAGCTGCCGATACTTTTCGTGCAGCGGCTGTTGACCAGCTCAAAATATGGAGCGATCGTGCAGGTGTGACGATGGTTTCGCAAGGTATGGGCGCGGATCCGGCAAGTGTTGCATTCGATACTTTGCAAAGTGCTGTGGCTCAAAATGCTGACGTTGTTTTGATTGACACCGCTGGTCGGTTACACAACAAAGTGGGCTTGATGAACGAGCTGACCAAAATAAAACGCGTGATGGAAAAAGTAATTCCTGATGCTCCACACGAAGTGCTTTTGGTATTGGACGGAAGTACCGGTCAAAATGCTTTTGAACAAGCCAAACAATTTACCGCAGCGACAGAAGTAACCTCGTTGGCAATTACCAAAATAGACGGCACTGCAAAAGGTGGAGTAGTTATCGGTATCAGCGATCAGTTTAGTATTCCTGTAAAATATATTGGAGTTGGCGAAAAAATTGGCGACCTCCAAGTTTTCAATCGTTTTGAGTTTGTGGACAGTCTTTTTGGACAATCTTAATCATCGAAATATTTTTTGTCCGAATCCATTCTTGGATGGCATCAATAGGCAATCAAAAAAAATGCAAATGATGTTGTCGATGATTATGAATTGAAGAGGTCTTCTGCAAATTTCTGATAGTTCTTTGAAGCATTGTACTCTGCATCAAATTTGATAAACGCACCTTCGCGCAATTCGAGTTGAAATGCAAAATCATGATACATTTTTAGAATGTGTGCCGCAACATCTTTCGCGTTAAAGTCTATAGGAATTACAAAACCATTGGTGATGTTTACTATCTCAGGATTTCCAACTGTATCAGTTGCTATGGCAGGGATTCCAAAACTAAATGCCTCCATGATCGATACAGGTATTCCTTCGGCAATACTCAAATTTAGAAATAGATTTACCTGTTCCCTTTCGTAATAAGAAATGACATCTTCATTCTTTGTGAGGCCCTTCAAATTGCACATTTTGGCCAAATCATATTTATCAATTTGCTGTTGCAAAATTTTCATATTCCCTTCCTTTGCGACACCAAAATGCACCCATTCAATTGGAATGCTTTTTAGATGACTCAAAATTTCCGGCAGTCTAAATATTCTTTTGTTGGGCGTCACTCCTGAGCAAGTGACGATTCTGAAAAATTCCTTTTGTATAATATTATTTCTTTTATTTCTATTGATAACCGCTAGGCGGGCAACGCTAAATTTTTCTTTGAAATCAGGAAAAATTTTTTTGAAATGACCAAGGCCATGTGCGCTGATAGAAAAAATTCGGTCACATCCTTTTATTTTTAGTTTTTCAAAGGGCATGAATGCTTCGCGCTCCATCGACATAATATTGTTCCAATCTTTATGGTA
>JAYSWI010000194.1:0-6403 GCA_043718125.1 Flavobacteriales bacterium | reverse complement strand
TTCCATCAAGCATTGAAGGTCATACAATATGCCTACACCCTGTTCCCAGAAAATACCGTGATGCTGTTGCACGAAGGACAAATACTTGCTGCAATTGGGCACCTCAATAAGGCACTTGCCAAAATGAAAATGCTGGAAAAAGTGGAGCCAAACAACGAGGAAATGCTGCTCACTATGAGCAGCATATATAGCCAACAGCGCGAACACAATAAGAGCATTGAATTGCTAAAACGCGCATTGTCTTTTGGAAATCCGGAATTTGAAAAAGACATCTATTTGGAGATTGCAATGGAGTACGAAAATCTTGAACGATTTGATAAAGCCATTGAAATTTTGCACGAAGCTTTGAGTAAAGATGCAGAGAATGAAACACTGCTTTACGAACTCGCTTTTTGTTATGATGTAAGCGATCGACATGCAGAAAGCTTAGAATATTATGAACGATTTATAGAAAAATTTCCATTCAGTTTCCCTGCATGGTACAATAAAGCCAACGCACTTCAACGTCTTGAAGAGTTTGACGATGCCATTGAAGCGTATGATTTCTGTATCGCAATTCAAGAAGATTTTACACCGGCATATTACAATAAAGCACACACACTTTTTAAGCAGGAACGTTATCAAGCAGCCATCCATGTTTTTGAAGAAACCTATACCTACGAGCAGCCACAAGCACCGCTCTATTGCCATATTGGCGAGTGTTTCGAAAAATTGAACGAACTAGACAAAGCCATATTTTATTTTAAAAAAAGTATTCATACTGACGAACATTTTGCCGATGCCTTTTTGGGCCTGGGGCTGATGAGCGATATGCAAGAAAATACTTTGGAAGGCATTCAATATATAGAACGAGCTATAGAGTTGGAGCCTGACAATCCAGACTATCAATTATTCCTTGTAGAGCTTCTGAAAAAACTAGAACGATGGGATGAAGCCGAAGCAATAACCGAAACGCTGATTGCAAAATTTCCGGAAAATGAAGATGTGTGGCTCGATCATTCCGACTTGTTTTTTGAAAGGGGTGATGTTACAAAGGCACTTAAAGTATTGAACGAAGGCTGGAAAAAATGTCCTCAAAGCTCTGAGCTGGGTTACAGAAAAGTGGCCTACTTACTTGAAGCAAAAAAAGACAAGGAGGCCGAAGAATTGCTTTTTCGTGTGTTTCTCCATAATGTAGAAGGAATGGATGATTTGCAGGAATACTACCCGGAAATTGTCAATATGAAATTGTTTCTGGATTTGCTTAAACAACGAATTATTATTCGAGAAGACATCAAAAAAGACAGAGGATAATTATTTGAAATGTATTAGGTCGCATTTCAATACTACAGAAAATTTCGATTTGAATATTCATGTTCCAATTGAAGACTATTCCATTTTCATTCTTAAAATGTCAAATTCAAACAAGTGCCTTCTCATATTTGCGCATTGTCGATGACATTTTTTTTCCAATACCAAACACAATTTAGGAACACATGAATTTCAAACTTAAACACCTGCCGGAACGCACGAAAAGAAGCCGCGAACACGGCCTTACTATGGTGATGGACAAAGGCCTAAGCCTGCGTCAAGCAGAAGACTTGATTGATAGCGCCATCGATCAGGTGGATATTGTAAAACTCGGTTTTGGCACTTCGGCTTTTGCATCCAATGTGAAAGAAAAAGTGAAACTCTATAAAAATGCCGGAATGAAAGTGTATGTGGGCGGAACACTTTTCGAAGCATTTTTTGTGCGCGATCAAGTGGAGGATTACAAAAAATACATTGATGGTTTGGGAATAGATACTGTCGAAATTTCTGACGGAAGCATTTCAATAGACCACAACGAAAAGTGTAAAATCATTTCCAGTTTTGCAAAAAATTATCGCGTGCTTTCCGAAGTTGGATCTAAAGAAGAAGGCATTCTAATTTCACCTACCAAATGGGTGAAAATGATGCAAACAGAATTGCAAGCAGGCAGTTGGAAGGTTATAGCCGAAGCACGCGAGAGCGGCACAGTCGGTATCTATCGCCCAAGCGGACAGGCGCACACCATGCTAATCAATCGAATCATTCAAAAAATAAAACCAGAAGACATACTTTGGGAAGCACCCAAAAAACCACAACAGGTTTATTTCATAAAACAATTTGGTTGCAACGTGAACCTGGGAAATATTGCAGAAAACGAAGTGATACCACTTGAGTGCCTTCGAATAGGACTCAGGGGCGATACGTTTTTTGATTCACTGCCGGAAGATATTGTGGGGAAATACAAAAATTGAGTTACTCTTTTCTAATCGTTGAAAAATGACTACAACTATCGAAATGAATTCAATCTCACCAAAGCAATTGCATGAATGGATCAACTCCGGCAAAAAATTTCAGTTGATAGACATTCGAGAAGAACATGAAATTGCTGAATATTCAATCGGAGGTAAACACATAATAATGGCAGAAGTGCTTTCGCGCATTTCAGAAATTGAAAGAGATATTCCTGTAATCATTCATTGCCGCAGCGGAAAAAGAAGTAGCGCAGTTGTTCATGCCCTCGAAAGAAAGTTCTCTTTTGAAAATCTTTACACCCTGCAAGGAGGAATAATGGCGTGGATAGAGGTCTATGGCGAATAAGACTTTCCAGTTCGCAACGCTTTCAAAATTTGATAAACAAGTGTGATGATTTTTCAATGGAAGGCACTTGTAAGTGTCACCATTTCTCCTTGTTCAACTCCACTGATAGCATCACTAAAATGGAAAACTCTTGGCCACAATAGTCGGCAAATTCGGATAACATTTTCGGTAAAGAATATTCTCTCACTTCAACTTCTCATTCTGTTTATGCCGATCATTATCCCTTAAGGTTTTTTTCGCTAAATTGTTTGAAAAAGCAATGTCCAAATCAATCCCAGTTTGATTGGCAAGACAAATCAAAACAAACAATACATCCGCCATTTCATCACCCAAGTCTTTAGTCTTGTCACTTTCCTTCTCACTCTGCTCGCCATACCTGCGGGCTATAATGCGCGCCACCTCGCCCACCTCTTCGGTAAGCATGGCCATGTTTGTAAGCTCGTTGAAGTAGCGCACTCCGTGGTCCTTTATCCAATTGTCAACCGTGGTCTGATATTCTTTCAATGTTTTATTCAAAGTAAATATGCTTTTTTATGAAGGCGAAAATTTATACATATTTCTACTCAGAAATTATTTGATGGCTAAAGGAGATCAGACGCTATGTTTACAATTGTGGTCAATCATTTATTTATTCATGCCCAAAAATATTCTGATACATCCATACGTTTTGTCTCCTTATTGGGCAGCCTGCTAACTTTGAACACTACTGCAAGCATCAAGCTGTAATAAAATACAATCAACCAACTATCAAATGTGTTACAACATCGCTGGCATGGAAAGCAAACAGCAGAAATATGCTGAGCGCTACAAAGATGTTTTGCCACCAGATTGGAGTAAACAAACTGCAACTGACGATTTGCCAACCTACTATTTTGTAAGTGGATTTTCTCATCCATTTTTACCTATTGTCAAACATGACGGAGTGTTTCTTTTTGAATGGGGATTGATTCCAGAATGGGCAAAGGACAATGCAATGGCCAACGACATTCGAACAAAAACATTAAATGCCGTTGGTGAAACTGTTTTTGAAAAACCCTCTTTTAAAAAATGTATTTCGACACAACGATGTCTGCTTGGTGTTTCTGGTTTCTATGAATGGCGTGACATCAATAAGGCAAAATATCCTTATTTCATCAAAACAAAAATCAACGACATTTTTTCTCTTGGTTGCATTTATGAAACTTGGGTGGATAAAAGCACAGGTGAAATACGAAGGACGTTTTCAATTCTAACCACGCCTGCAAATCCGCTTATGGAAAAAATTCACAACTTGAAGAAGCGCATGCCGTTAATTCTTTCTTTGGAAGATGAGAAAAAATGGATTGACCCAGCCTTGACAAAAGAAGAAATTATTGCGCTGATAAAACCATATAGCGAAACAGACATGACGGCTTCTACAGTTTCTAAAACCGTTAACAATGCAAGGAACAATCGCAACATTCCGGAGAGTATGGAAAATGTTGAATACCAAGAATTAGCATTATTGTAATGATGGCACTGAACGGAAACTAACTTCAAGACTTTCTGGCCTCTTCATTTCCTCAGCACAAGTAATATCTATTGCTAACAGACATCCATTTGTTAGTTGTAAATGAACAAACCCGTTAATTCTTACTGAAAAATTGTCGTCCTCAAACCATCAGAAATTTCCGTGAACTTCTGTGCTTAATTTTTGCGAGGTTGTATAGAAAAAAAAAAAGAGACGAAACGTCAACCCCTTATTGAAATCAATTTTATTCCAGACCATCAAGCGGAATGAAAAGTTAGTTGATGATGAAATTTTCTTTGACACAAACCAACAGAAATTTCTGCGGTCTTCAGCGAATTTCTGTGCGGAAATTTTATTAAATTGAATAGACACTGAAAGCAAATTGAGTATGCTCTTTTTTGCCATCATTGTTGTTCCATAAGAACCAGCTGAATGAAAAGTGAGATGAAAATGAAATTTTCTTTGACCGCTCATTTTTCAATTCACAAATTCCCGTTCATAATTTGAAAGGTTCTTGTATGACAAAGATTTTCATATAGCTAGACTTGCAAATGTTAGTTTTGCCAACACGTTTTCAAAAACTCCTTTTCAATTTTGACAAACGGCTTAATATTACAGAGTTTTTTTAGTGTCAAACTCATAAGAATAACTGCCTTTTTTTGAAGAAAACAATTTTTACTTTTTTCAACCTTACAAAAATCGACCTACTTTAAAAGCATCGATGATTCAATCGATGGCAGATAATTTTCAAAATACTACTGCACACAATGAGCACAAATGTTAGCCATTTTAGGCATCGTTCAGCTACGCGAAATTGCTGGTGCGGTCTAAATGTATCAAGATAAAATCGAAAATAATTAAGCTATGAATACAAAAGGAAATTCAGTAATAAATATGCTAAGAAAATCCAAATACCAGATTATGTGCATGATGCTCATACTGGCCTTCACCTTTGTTCATGCTGGTTTGTCGGCAACCACCATTACCCGCACTTCTGGTGCTATCATGTACTTGGATTTGCCTGATGTAATCTCATCTACATACGTATCATACAAAGTGCTTAATAATGATGCTGTTAATTATGCAGACGTATGGGTTACAATAGGAAACTTCGCAGGTGGTGTGGTCAACAAAAATGTAAATGAAGATGGAATTATGCATCTTGGTGCTATGAATATAGGTGCTGAAATTCCCGCATTCTTTTACATCAGCGCCACAGGTTTAACAACTGTTGATCAAACCCACACCATTAGTGTTTATAATGGCTATCCTGGTATTGGTACGCTGATTACTTCTGCCAGTCAGATTCTAACAGATGTGGCCGATTCGCAATTTGCTAGTCAAAACGCGGTATCATCCATTATTTCCGGTCCTAATCCTCCCGACTTGGGGGGTATTATGACCATCACCGTGCAGGGATCAACTGGCGTAATGGCCAATGTGCAAGCCAATCGTGTGATGTCTTTTACACCAGCATGTACTACAAACTGGCCTGCCAATGCTTATGAGCTGATTGGAACACAAATCACAATAGCCGCTCCTAATGCAGGCACATATACCAATGTGCTGAATATTCCTACTGCTTCAATTGTAAGCAACAACAACACAAACTACACTTGTGTTTATACATTTAAAGCAGTCACAGTTTCTCTAGCTCCATCATTTATCAGTCCTGTGGGCCACATCAAAGGAGGCCAAGCAATAAAACATGGCAACACTGCTGATTTCACAAACGGCACATACTTGCCAATTCAGCCTCCATTGAATACTTTATTATGTACTAAGAGTGCCTCCATTTCCACCTCACCTAATGGCGGAACGGTTACATACTCCATCAATATGGCTAACTCGGGGAGCTTTGCTGTTTCTATTGATCAGATATTAGACCTAATGCCCGCTGGTGTAACGTATTCAATTGGCACTGCACAATGGAATAATTCTCCCATTACCAATCCAGCACAAGTTGGACAAAAGCTCACATGGACTGGTACTTTTACTATTCCGGCAACAGGAACAAGCACGCTTACTTTCAACGCAATTGTACCGGGCAATTTCGGATCTTACACCAACAACACTTGGGGAAAACTATCCACGGCCATTATTGATGGAACCTTGGCCACTAATGACAGCATTCCAGCAACGCACGTATATAATGTGACCAATCATGAGCCTGATGCCATCAATGATGCTTTCGTTTATTCTGGTAATTCCATAAGTGGAACACTCGCTTCCAACGATTCTGATGCAGACAATGAGGTTTTAACTTATTCGCTTTTGGCAGCACCTGCCAGCGGCATCATTACCATC
>JAYSWI010000193.1:0-2225 GCA_043718125.1 Flavobacteriales bacterium | reverse complement strand
TTATTTTTTCAATATTTTTAACCCAACAGCGCATTGCAAACATAGCTTATTGCGGCAATAATTATTATATAGTTGAAGAAGACTTTGTGACTCCGAAGAATTCTTGCCTTTTATTCCAATTGCATCCCAATGTACTATAACTCCATTTTTTTCAGCTTTGCAAATTTCCAATAATTGAAGTGCCTTGTCTATAAAATTTTCATCATCGCGGTGGCGGCCATAAGTAAAAAGAATAGTTGCAACGGTGTTGATAATGATGTTCTGCAATGATGCCTCTCCCAGTCGTTTTGCATTGCGTTCAGGTTTAAATTCACTGCTGACAGTGCGTGCATCAAACCGAAAATTGCTGTTCCAATATTCATGCGCTTCTACTTCAAATAATTTGACAATATCCTGAACATTGTTCATCTCAATAAGCGAAGAAAAGAGATGTTCGGACTTGCACACAAGAGCCGCCAATTGGGCTATACGTATGGTTGGAAAATTGGAAGGGCGCAAGCGGCCAAAATTCCAAGCAGCCATATTCATCGTTTTCAAAGCATATTTTTTTTGAAGAAAAGCATATTCTGTTTTCAAATCATTTGGATAGGCATCGCTGAATATTTCATTAAGAAATCCTGCTTGACCGAAAAGCAATGCTTCCACTTGTAGCGGATCACTTTTATGTTTTGCAAGTATGCTTTGAGGCAATGATTCAGCAAGCATTTCCATTGCATCGCTATTCACTTTGAATCCAAAGTTGCGTGCCAGCAAACGGTAAAATACTTCACTCCAATCGCCATTTGTTTTTTCTAATTGTTGAAATACTGCTGTGCTTTTCTGTTCCAATCGCTCAACTATTAAACGGTCTTTCCATGATGTCCAAGTCAATGCATCAACCGCTGCAGACTGCGCCTGACATGGAATCCAGGTCTTGCTCTGAAGCCAACCTTCATACTGACTCCATTGGTCGGTTCGCATGTAAGTACTGATGTCGAATACTTGCAAATCGTGTGGTCGATGTAGAAAAATCTGTTTGTCATTTTCGAACACCGCATGGAGGATTACATTTTTGTAATGTGCATCATCGGTGTGTTTGTGGTGGTGCCAATCGCCTGCACGCGTATGTATTTCTACATGCCCTGCCCAAATAGTTTCTCCTATTTTGATGCGAGCGTTTAAGAAATCGGGACCCCCGTGGTGGTTGTGCGTACCGGGATGCAGTACCAGCAATTTTTCTCCACTGGCTGTGCATAATTCTTGTGAATTAAATAGCCTGTATTTCCAGATATAATGAAGAAAGTCTTCAGTCATAATATTAAACGTACAACTGCTGATAAGCAACTTGCGGATGTTGAACGCAAGGTGCGGATGAGGTCCTAATAACTCTAAGACTTTTTGCCTGGCTCCATTATTTTGTTCATTGCCATCATCTGCTGCATAGTTTTCTCCATGCCTTCTGGCGAGCCGTCAAGAAATATGACATTGCCCTTTCCATATTCAGCAAAATTCTTTATGGCCTCAGTCCACATGCTGAACATAATAACGGATGTATCTAGGTTTGCTTGTTGCATTTCGCGTGCGGCATTTTGCATACCACGTGCTACTTCTTCGCGAAACAGTGCCACACCTTGACCACGCATTTGTGCCGCCTCACGTTCTGCTTGTGCAGCAATTTTGATTGCATTTCCATCTGCTTCGGCAGCCTTTGTTTTTGTTATCAGCAAAGCTTGTCCTTCGTTTTCAGCAGCAGCCTTCAGATTATTGGATGCCACTACCCTACTCATGCTTGTGAGTATGGCTTCGTCAAATGTGATGTCATTTATCTGCATATCTATTAAGTGATAACCCCATTCCTCTAAGCGATTATCGATTTCAGACTTCACATGTTCAACAATATCGTTGCGCAGAGAAAGCACTTCGGCTTGTTTTTTTGTAGCCACAAATGCACGTATTGTTCCTTCTATAGTGCGCACCAAGGCTTGCATCAAACTCCTTTCATCAATGAATTTGAAAGCAACTCTTTTTATCACTTCCTCATCGCCACTCATCACAGAATAAAGCAACATGCTTTTGAAATAGACATTGGCTTGATCCTGAGTGACTGCCTGAAATTCTAACTCCACGGATCTATTTTGAGTTGAAATTTTTCTGAAAATGACCTCGATAAAAGGTATCCTCATATTGAGGCCGGGCTGCATCACTCGTCTATATTTTCCAAACACGGTCACAACACCAATTAGACC
>JAYSWI010000192.1:0-2227 GCA_043718125.1 Flavobacteriales bacterium | reverse complement strand
CGTGCGATATGCAGCAATCTCCTCGACATATATAAGAAAATCTTCATAGAAGCGGTCATTCCCAAGCGTTGCACTATCACCTACGATTACAAGTTTTTTTCTAGCCCTTGTCATCGCCACATTCATTCTTCTATAGTCGCGCAAAAAACCTATGTCATTCTTGTCATTGCTTCGCACCATGCTGATGTAGATCATGTCGCGCTCTTGCCCCTGAAAGGAATCCACGGTGTTCACCACCATGTTTTTTTCATTGGCAAATTCTTTTTGTAACAATTCAACTTGAGCGCGATAAGGTGAAATAATACCGATAGTAAAATCAACTATTTTATTTTCTCGCATTGCATCGAAATGTTTGCGCACCACATTCACCTCATCTGGGTTGCAACGGCTTTCGTTGTGCTCGCCACTTTTCTCCTCGTAGCCGCAGCCGGCAGTGTCAATAAACTCAACCGCCTGCGCAGAAATTTCCAAATAGTGGTTCGCAACTGAAGTGTGAGCTTCCAATTTTCCACCATAAAATTTTCTATTCGAAAATTCCATGATATGCTGGTTCATGCGATACTGCGTTTTTAGCAAGTTTACTTTTTCGTGGCGCTCTATTGCCTTTTCCAAAAGCGTTTTTCCCAATCCCGCTTTTTGCGCTTCACTACTTTTTACAGTAGGCGGCAATTGAAAAGGATCTCCCGCCATTA
Source organism: Flavobacteriales bacterium (assembly GCA_043718125.1). GTDB lineage: Bacteria > Bacteroidota > Bacteroidia > Flavobacteriales_D > Sanyastnellaceae > JANNVZ01. The sequence continues at coordinate 1,535 of JAYSWI010000192.1, read as the reverse complement.
TCACTTTTTCTGCTTTCAGTATAGGCACCCACACTGCTGGCTCTATGCCTTGTCCAGCCTCATCTATCACCACCGTTTTGAATTTTCTATCGCGCAAATAATCCGAAGTGCTGCCTATTAGTGTGCATGCAATTACCTGCGCATCGTCCAATACTTTTTGAATTAAATATGATTCCAATTCGCGTGCTTCACGGCTCATGTTGCGCGCTTCGGTCATTATCAATTTGCGCTGCACGGCCTCTTCACGTCCAAAACTGCGTTTGTATTTGCCACCCATTTTGCGCAGTTCAACGGCACGTCTTTTTAAATCTTTTATTTGTTTAAAATCTTTTTCTTTTTGAACTAGAACATCCATTGTGAGTGATGTGTTGTCGGTTTCAACCTTCGCAAGGTTTCCAATTCGAACCACGCGCAACCCCTTTTGATGTAGGCTTTTTGCTAAGTGATCAGTTGCCGCATTGCTCGGTGCGCATACAAGTATTTGTTTCTCTTCCTTGAGCAGTTCGTGGATTGATTCTACCAGTGTGGTGGTTTTGCCAGTTCCAGGTGGGCCATGCACCAAAGCCAAATCTTCTGCTTCAATTATGTTTTGTAGTGCATCATTTTGCGATTCATTCAGAAGTGGTGATTGTCGTTTATCTTTCTTTTGAAAATTTAGTTCACTTTCTCCGAGTATGATGTCGCTCAGAATTTTTGTCCTGCCTTTTTCTACATTGATTAGATAGTTCAATGCTTTGAACATTTCGTCATAAGTGCGGTTGTCAAAAAGCATATTCACACCCAGTTTTCCATCGTCCACCCAGTCTGGAAGTTCGTCCATGAAGAAGGAAATTTTCATTCTCGAATCGTCCACATAACCTATGGTGCCATTGATGTTTTCACCTTCGTTGCCTGGTGATGCGGAGAAAAAACTAACAGGATTGGCCGATTGAAATTTGTGATGGGTCTTATCTGTGGTATTTCTTTCTACTACCAGAAATGGATATTCGCCAAGACCAAAACCTGTTTCAATAATGCGCAACGGAAACCATGTGATTCCATTTTTCTTGCGTTCGTTGATGCTTGATTTTTCTAGCCATTCTTTGTGTTGTGCAAAATCGGCTTCTTGCTCCATGCGCAATGCCAGTGCTACTCTGCCAAGTTCCTCTGTTGCTTTATTCATTTAAATAAATTGGGGCAAAGAAAAACGGCTGTCGCGATGGACAGCCGTAAATATTTTTTTATAAAATGATAAAATTATTTACCCCCACGTTGTATCTGAACATTTCCTTCATGGTATTCCATTCCGCTGTCCTTAGCTATGCCAAGTATGAAGAAATAAGTGCCATCAGGATGTTCCTCACCTGTCCACTGCGAGCTATAGCTGGAGCTTTCATATATCAAGTTGCCCCATCTGTTGTAAATCTGAAGCGTAGAACCCGGAAATTTATCAAGGCCAAATACTTCAAAATTATCGTTGAAGCCATCTTTGTTTGGAGTGAAGATGTTTGGGATGATGAGGTTGCAAACTTCACCTATTGCAAAGAAGTAGGAGG
>JAYSWI010000191.1:0-6448 GCA_043718125.1 Flavobacteriales bacterium | reverse complement strand
TCACAGCTTTGTCGGTGCTGATCAATACAAACTTTTCAACTCCATACGCATCCGCCAAATCGGCCATTATTTGTGTGCCAAGCACATTCACCAACACTGCCTCGCTCGGGTTGTTTTCCATCAGCGGCACATGCTTATATGCCGCTGCATGATAGATGATATGCGGTCTGAAAAAATCCATCATCCGCCTCATACGATCGGCTTGGCGCACATCGCCCATTACAATCTCGCATCGGCCCAACTGACCGCCATGATGCAATTCGTTTTCCAACTCGAACAAAGGCGTTTCGGCTTGATCAAGCAACACAATTTTGGTAGGCTCATAAGCCAGAAGTTGACGCACCAATTCGCTGCCGATACTCCCTGCCGCACCCGTCACCAATATCACTTTGTCCTTTGTGGTATTGCGTACCGAGGCACTATCCAATTTTATTGCCGCCCGCCCCAACAAATCTTCAATTCTGATGTCCCTAATTTGACGAATGCTTAGTTGACCACCTATCCATTGTTTCACAGGTGGAATGTTACTTACACGCACATTATAGCCAAGTGCTTTTGTAATGAATGCTGCCTTCTTTTTAGTCTCAATGCTTGGTATAGCAATTATCACTTCATCCACTTTTCCGCTGCTAAACAATTCGTCAATCTTTTGTGTCTGATAGATGCTGGCGCCTTCCAGTTTTTTTCCGCTTTTAGTTGCATCATCATCTATAAATGCTATCACTTCAATGCCCGATTTTGAATCCCTATCAAGCGTTCTTTTTGTAATCAATCCACTTTCGCCTGCGCCATAAATAACCACTCGTTTGCGTACCGATTCAGGGTTTTTCAGCTCCATGTACATCACCTTAACGGCAATGCGACTAACTACCATAGCAAACATAGTAAGCAGATATTCTAAGATAATAATGCTGTAGGGGATATAAAATATTCCATCGAAAAAGCGAAATCGAATTTGATTCAAAAGGGCAAACAATAGAGTGCCACATGTGAGTACGATAAAAATGCGTTGCGTATCTTGAGTGCTGGTGTAGCGAATGATACCTGCAAAGGTTTTTCCGATCACAAAAGATGCAATGCGAATGGCTAGAAATATGGGAGCAAATGCAAGTGCAAATTCAATTTCAATTTTTGGAGGTTTAAATTCGAAACGCACCAAGTACGCCATGACAAAGGCGACAACACAAATGGAAACATCAATAAGAAAGATGATCCATCGCGGGGTGTTTTTGGTGGGCAGAAGCAAGGGGCGAAGTAATACAACAATCTGAAAATATCAAATTGTTTTAGTCCTCCCAATCTGCTATAAAAACATTAGTGTCTCTTGTTCTCCCATTGTGCCTATTGCTGCAAAAAGAAACCTTTTTTCCATTGGGCGAAAACATCAAGAACGAATCAAACTGGGTATCGAAAGTAATCTGCTCAAGGTTTGTCCCATCCAAGTTGATCATAAAAATATTGAATGGAAATCCCATAGCACTTTTATGATTGCTGCAAAACAAAATTTTCTTTCCACTCGGGTGGAAATAAGGCGCCCAGTTAGCATTACCAAGGCTCGTTACTTGTTTTACACTGCTGCCATCCACATCGGCAACAAATATTTCGAGGTTCGTTGGCTCCACCAAATTCTGTAGCAATAAGTCACGATATTTTTTCACCTCCTCGGTGGTCTTTGGTCGCGATGCACGCCAAACTATTTTATTGCCATCGTCCGAAAATGCCGCACCTCCATCATAACCAAGTGTGTTGGTTATTTGCTTTAAGCCCGTTCCGTCTATGTTCATTGTCCACAAGTCCAAGTCGCCACTGCGAGTGCTTGTAAAAATAATTTTATCGCCCTTTGGCGACACGGTGGCTTCGGCATCGTAGCCCATTTCTGTGGTGTACTGTTTTAGAATATTGCCTTCCAAATCTGCCTCGAAAATGTCATACTCAGGATAAATGGGCCACACATATCGGCCACCCTCCTTGATGGGCACAGGAGGACAACTGTCCATTTTGAGATGTGTACTTGCGTACAAAATGGAATTGTCATTAGGCATAAAAAAACTACAAGTTGTTCTTCCATTTCCTGTGCTAATCAATTTTTGCTTGGTGCTATCGCCTTCTTTTTTTGTGTCGAGCACAAAAATTTGATCACATCCCGCAGTCCAATTTTTATTGTCACTTTGAAAGATGAGTTTGTCACCCGCAAAACTCCAGTAAGCCTCAGCATTGTTTCCACCATAAGTCATTTGCCTTACATTTTTGAAATGTTTTTCCTCAGCATAATGAATCGGTTCTTCAGATGCTCCAATGCTCGAAACTTTTGGTTGGCCTATTTCCTTTTTCGGTGTGCAGAAAACAAACAAACTAAAAATGAGCATACCAACCACAACAAATATTTTCATCGTATAAATAAAATTGAAGCGCGAAAATGTTCATTCTGAAAGTATGGTTTGTCTGATCCGTGTAAAACAAATAATTCCATAGATTGTGTTATCACCCTTAATTATATTTCATCATTTGTTGTTCATAAATGCTTTGCCGGACCTTGTGCTTTTTATTCGTACCACAATAAAAAAAAATCCTCCATGCAGCGAAATCAAAATCAACGCATCATCTATCTGAAGTTTGAAAGATTGCAAGAAACCCAACCAATAACTTTCCGGATCTGAAACCTTGGAGTGAAATAGTAGCAGGATGTATAGAAGGCGAACACACTTCGCAATGTGAAGCCTATCGACATGTTTGGCGGATTGTTTTTCCTGCCGTCAATGCTATACTCAGAAATAAAGAAGAAGCAGAAGATGCGATGCAAGAAAGTATTCTAAAGGGTTTCGAGCGATTGAAGGAACTAAAGGAACCGGATAAATATGTGGGTTGGCAAAAACAAATAAGCCTACGATTTGCACTTGGAATTTTGAGGCATAAAAAGAATGGGGTTTCATTTTTTAGAGATATTAAGGACGAAAACAAAATTGAAAATGACGATGGTAATTCATTGCTCCAGATAGATGTAAAAACTGTGCATCACAAAATTGGCAAATTGCCCGAGGGATATAGAATGACTATTCAACTCCATTTAATAGAAGGATGGAGCCACGATGAAATAGGAGAATCACTTGGAATTGCAGCCAGCACATCGCGCTCGCAATACAGCAGAGGAATGGCATTATTAAAAAAAGAATTATTAGCGGAATATGAAAAGCAATTTTGAACAACAATTATCCAACTTGATCAACCAAAGGGTCTTAACCCCTCCCGATCAAGAACAAACAACAACGCTCTTTGAAGAGCCTTTGCCAGGTCATGAAGAACGATTCGAAATGCGTTTGTTGCAAAAAAGAGAAGTGCAAAAAATGAAGCGTTTACCTCGATGGCCATGGGTGCTTCTTGCGGCTGCAACTGTGGCAGGCATTATTGTTTTTGTGGCTATTTCCGAAGTGAAGGAGACACAAGAAATAGCAAAGAATATGAAGCTAAGTGACGTATCACAAGAAATGGCAATAGTTGAAAAATTTTATAGCGATAGGCTCAGTCTTGATTTCAACAAAATAAATCAAGAAGATATGCGCATTCAAAAATTTATGTTGGACATTAAAAATCTAGAAATAGAATATGAAACTTTAGAAAAACAATTGATAAGTAACTACAACAACCAACGCCTGATAAATGCAATGGTGAGCAACTATAAATATCGCTTACGCACGCTGGAGCATCTTCAAAAATATATTGAATTACAAAATGAAATACAGAACAAAACAAATGAAACACAACCTATTTCCTAAAACAACTTTCAGCCTCCTATTGCTATTGATTTGTGGCTCCATACATGCTGAGGATTTTTACAAAGAGACACGCAAAAGCATAAATGTAACCAACAAAGTAATACTTGATTTGGACATCAATTACGCTGATGTGATAGTGCAAACGTGGGATCAACCACAAATGGAAATCATCGTTAAACTCAATGTAATCGCAAAGTCGGAAGAGCGTGCCAACGAAATATTCGAAAGCGTTTTGGTGAAAATAGTAGAGAGCGAAAGTTTGGTGGGCTTGTCTGTAAGCCTTGGTAATTACAGTTGTAGTGGTTGGAAAAACGAATCCTACACAGTAACTGTAGAGGTAAAAATGCCAGACACCGGGTCTATTGATGGCAATGTCTCCTTTGCCAATATCAATATTTCAGATCTTAAAGGTGCATGTGAATTGCATGTGGAATATGGCGATCTGCGAGCGAACTCTTTGCAGTCAAACGACAATGATATTGAAATCGCTTTTGGAAACGCCACTATACAATCCTGCGGTGGTGGCGAGTTTGAGAATGAATATGGAAATTTGGAAATAAAAAAACTAAGTGGCAATGCAGAAATAAAAAGTGGGTTTGGCGATTTGGAACTGGACTATGTAGGTCATCAAGTTCAAATATTGCAAGTCAACATAGAGTATGGAAATGCCGAAATCAATTTGGCCACAGACGCTTCGTTCAATATTGATATCCAAAGCAACTATTCCGATATTGATTTGCCCGATGGTGTAAAAAAAATAAAAACAGAGGCACAGGATTACACAAGCAAGCACATTGTTGCTAGTGTTGGTTCAGGTGCCGGTGGTGCTCTGAAAATAGAATGTGATTTTGGCAATGTCGATATCGATTTGAAATGATTTCAAGCTCGTATTTGTCATTGCAACTTGCAAGATGGAAGTTGAATTCACAAAAGATTTTTTTAGAGCTTGTTCAGTTAATGCAAGGATTTTGTAGTGGCTTGTTTTTGAGGCATTCCCACCAACCATTGCGAGATGAAAGCAGCAGCATTAATCTCTTTAAAAAACAAACGAGCTTGAATAGAGATGCCCCTATATGATTTTGGTATTCATAACTCACTTCATTATTTGTGATAATGAAATGCGAAGCGATACTCTAAGTTATTCTACTTTTAGCCTTCACAATGTGGTGATACCGAAGTGACAAATAACATAGACCAAGGACGGGTGCGCCTCATTGCTCTGCGTTATGTGTTGCACACGGCATTTATCACTGTATGATTATTTATTTATTGGCACATATAAATAATCACATTGAAATAATATGGCTCAATCAGTTTTAGACTTAGAAGAAGAGAGAAAAGAAATTCTGCGGAAATACCGTGGTTTGCTTCGCGTTTGTCATAGGAGCAAGTCACGTACCGACAGAGCGAAAATTCGCAAAGCATTTGAAGTGGCAGTAAAAGCCCACAGCGATATGCGAAGAAAAAGCGGTGAGCCATACATCTACCATCCGCTGGCCGTGGCCAAAATTGCGGCTGAAGAAATAGGTTTGGATACCACAAGTATTGTATGCGCCTTGCTGCACGATACTGTTGAAGATACCTACATCACCCTCGAAGATATTCAGCATTTGTTTGGCAAGCGCGAACGAGTGATTATAGATGGGCTTACTAAAATTAGCGGCCTCAGTGAGGTAGGAAATAACAGCAGCGACCAAGCCGAAAATTTCCGCAAAATGTTGCTCACCTTAAGTGACGATGTTCGTGTGATTTTAGTAAAACTTGCCGACCGTTTGCACAACATGCGCACGCTCGATCACATGAAGCGCGAAAAGCAATTAAAGATTGCCAGCGAAACACTTTTTATGTACGCACCGCTTGCTCACAGGCTTGGATTGTACAACATAAAAACAGAACTTGAAGACCTCTCGCTAAAACACCAAGACCCAACAACGTTTGACGACATAGTAGGAAAACTGCAAAAGACACAGGCTGTTCGAACACGATTTATCAACCAATTCACGCTGCCAATTAAAAGAGTGTTGGACAAATCGGGTTTGAAATATGAAATAAAAAGCAGAACCAAAAGCATACACAGCATCTATAATAAGATTGTAAAAAAGGGCGTTCCGTTCGAAGAAATTTATGATGTATTCGCCATTCGTATCATTTTAAAAAGCGATTCGGAAATGGAGAAGAGCGACTGTTGGCGTGTGTACTCCATGGTCACGGACTTCTACCAACCCAGCCCTGAGCGTTTGCGCGATTGGATAAGCATTCCAAAAAGCAGTGGCTACGAAAGTTTGCACACCACCGTAATGAGCCCGTCTGGAAAATGGGTGGAGGTGCAAATACGCAGCGAGCGCATGGATGAACTTGCCGAGAATGGATTTGCAGCACATTGGAAATACAAAGACGCACCCGAAAGTCCTGAAAATAAATTGGACAAATGGCTGCAACAAGTGCGCGAAGTTTTGGACAACCCAGAGGAAAATGCAATAGACTTTATTGACAATTTTAAGCTCTCACTTTTCTCCGAAGAAATTTATGTATTTACTCCAAACGGAGATTTAAAAACACTTCCGGTTGGTGCCACATCCTTGGATTTTGCATTTCACATTCACTCCCAGATTGGATCGCAGTGTATAGGTGCAAAAGTCAATTTTAAACTCGTTCCACTAAGTCACAAATTAAGAAGT
>JAYSWI010000020.1:0-2922 GCA_043718125.1 Flavobacteriales bacterium | reverse complement strand
GTTTTCTGCCCAACCTAATTGCCAGACTCCAAGATTGAAATCAAATTTGTTGAACACCAAATCGAGGTCACCATCTTCATCCAAATCGAACGGTGCCGTTCCATTCACCGGCATCTCCATATATCTGCCCGCTGAAATTTGCTTTGCGATTCAAATATTCGCCATCGGCTGTGGTGGTATATGTTTCGAAAACAGCTGTGCCGCTGTTGGCAAAATCTGTTGCAAGAATTTTTATTTCCATGCCTTCTTTCGTGGGTATAGCAGATAGAAATTGGTTGCCGCTAAGTTGCGAATAGGTAATGACTTGTTTGGCTTCAAAATCACCGTTGCCATTGTTCCAATGAATGCCCGTTGCCCCATTGCTAAATTGGTCGGTGGCCAACACATCCATGTGGCCATCATTGTCATAATCTTCGCTTTTTACTGTAATGTTTGGCAATAGGCCCAAGTCAACGTAAGTAGGAAAATTTCCTGAACCGTCATTTTGCAGCCATGCCGGTGTGGAATCATCATTTCTGAAAATATCTATTGCGCCATCTGTGTTGAAGTCTGCCAATGCGAAACCAGCATTAGCACCTATTTCTCCAAGAGATATGGGAGCATCGAACTGAAATTCTCCAAGATTTTTCCACCACTGCAATTCAGTGGTTGAAGTAATTAAGTCCTCTGCTCCATCGCCATCCACATCGGCCGCTTTGAAAAATATATTGCCAGAACCAAACAGTGGAATGTCGGCTATGTATTGCCAAGTAGTGTCGAAATTGTCACCATTGTTTTCAAGATAAATTATTGCCTCATTGCCTTGATACATTGTAAGCATTTCCTTGTCGCCATCTTGGTCTAAATCAAGTAGGGTAAACTGTAAAAAGGAAGCTGGAACATACCCACCTGTTTGAGGCAAATTCCAAGGTGTAAAATCACCGGCACCATTACCAACATAAATTGTAATAGACTGAATATTACCATCGAAAATAATGACATCCATGATTGCATCCAGATTCATGTCCTGCATGGCTATCAAAGAATAATTCACAAACGATTGACTTGAATAAACAGGAGGCCCAAAATCATTGGGTGCAGTTTGGAATTGAATGAAATAATCGCCATCCAAATCACGGAAGTATAAATCGCCTAGGCCGTTGTTGTCGAAATCTTCTGAGGTTAGAAAACTCATAAGCGTAAAGTCATACTGGTAGGCAATTGTGGCTGTGAAAACTCTGTTGCCATCATTGCGCAACACATTCACATTGCCCACTTGGCTGTAGTAGCCACCCACTAGGTCCAGGTCGCCATCGTTGTCAAAATCAATGGTGTTGTCTAGGTCAGTCACGCTCATTTCGTATTCCGATTGCAGCGTGTGCGTTTCTCCGAGTTGAGATTGGACATTTAGTGCAAGCGCAAAAACAAAAAGTGTAATAGTGATTCTCATAGTTTGAAGTGTTTGCTGGTTTTGAAGCTTTCCTTTTTTGGTGTCAAATATGCGTTTCGGCTCTTTGGTTTCCTTTTCCTGTTTGTTGAATTACGGGATCCGTTCTGTTTATTCTGGAATCAGTTCTATCCGTAACTGGTCTGTAAAAATATTCCCGCTTGTGCAATGCACCATGAAGTATAGTGTTTTGTTTTTCTTATCTGCATGTGTGTCCACGTTGTGTGTTTGAATGGAACTGACATCACGCAGGTCTATAAAACTGAATTCCCCTTTTTCGAAATCGTACCATGAAAGATAAACCTGCCCATTGCCATCCGCCTTGCCCACCCAAGTGAAACGCGTTTTGCCTTTATTCGGAACTGCAACTAGAAAATAGGTATCGCCAGTGAGCATGTTGCCATCTACACTCCAAAGTGTCGTGTGTTGTTCGCGTGTTAATTCCAGACCAGCTTTTTCAATCGAAGTGGCAGGATGCTGGCCCATGATTCCACCCAGCGGTTCTTTGATGACGTAATAGCGAATTCCACTTGCAGTGTTCTTATGGTTCAGCACACTGCACGAAGCCAAGCAAAGCAGCATCGAAAATAAAATTGTGTTTTTGAAAATCATTGCAAACATGAATTTACTCGAGCGGATTGATCTAAAAAAGACAAGAATGAGGTCAAAGATATCCGCATTCTTTGAGTGCCATAGTTCTTGCGGCTGAGTACCATTTGCAAGTCCCACTTTATGCGGCCACCGCTTTGCAGCTGCTCAATATTTCAGACACAAATGGGTCGGGGTCGTTCAAATAAGAAATAGGAAATGGATGTGGTTCAATGCGGCTGAAATGGATATTGATTGGCGACAACATGTGCCAATCCGAAATTGGATTCCCAGTAAATTGATTTGAAAAAAGAGCAACATCAATGTCAGAATCCTCGGTCATTTCATTGCACACCACCGAGCCGAACAATATCACTTTTGAAAAATGAATGTCCCGCTTGTTGCACTGAGCAACAAACTGTTGAATCAGTTATTCTGAATATTCGCGTGTAAGCATTGGATAATGATTTTTGTTTTTTCGAATTGGCGAAATGAATATTCTTTTGTAGTAAAGTGGTAAATCGAATTCTTGTAGTCAGGATACCTGCCCTCCAGTTGAAAACGATTCATATCGTTGAGAAAAACCAAATCGTCTTCAGAAAATTTTACAGTAGTTTGTTCAACCAACCAAACAAGGTTATGGGTTTTGGGTGGAGTGAGTGCAGTGTTGTGGTCAACCCAAACTGCTTTAAGCGTTTTTTCCAATGCAAGATGAATGCGTAACATCCCAAAGACAAAATCAAACTTATCGAAACACATTTCTGCTCGGTCCAAATCTCCTTCAGAATTTCGTAACCAATAAGCAATATGTTCTTTGCGAGTCATATCGGCAAAAAATAAAGTATTGTTCAATTCAATTTGGTGGTTGTCTCACTTTTTCAACCCAAAAAATTTGTTTCCATCCAACC
>JAYSWI010000190.1:0-2240 GCA_043718125.1 Flavobacteriales bacterium | reverse complement strand
CCTGCGTGTCGAGTCATTCCACACGATGCATCGAAGTGTGGAATCTATTGAAGCTCACAAAGCACCCTCAACCAAAAGTCACAAACCCAAGTTTTTTTTCATTGGGCGAAGTGCGTGCATGGCCTTACACACCCCGAAGCCTCGGGCACCCCTTTGCTAACACACAAGCCATCACTCGGTTGGAATGAGTCATCATTCGAGGCTTTGATTTTCTCCTCGAATTGAATTTTTTAATCTTTTAATCTTTCAATTTTTAATCAGTAAAATCACTTCACCAAAAGCGTATTTCCCTTCTTTATTTTTTTATTTCCATTCATATCAGAGTAATTGATGATATAGAAATACTCTGCTGATGCCGCTTCCGTGCCATTCACTCTGCCATCCCAAATCATTGGAAATGTGTTTCCATAACTCACCAATTTTCCTATAGCGTCAAAAATTTTGACATCATAAACAGACACGTTTCTATACGTTGCAGTGAGGTCGCCTTTTCCTAAAAAGAATGTACTGGGCACGTTGATGTATGAGTCTGTGGACTGCACATCAAACACCACTGTGATAGCATCCGTATAGCTACATCCATTGGCATCCGTGGTTGTCAGCGTGTAGATGCCACTAGTGATTACTGAAACCGAATTTGCATTTTCACCATTGATGTTCCATTGATAGGAAGAAAAATTATCGGGTGCTGTGATGATGTATGGACTTGCCGTAAGTGATGTATCGTTGCCCAATGAGAATGAAATGGAAGGCCATTGCACCACATTTATTGTTGCACTTGTTGTACAATTTTCAAGGGATGATTGAAAGGTATAACTACCTCCATTGCTCACAAAAATAGAGTCTGAAGTTTCACCATTGCTCCAATGATAAGATGTGCCGTTGGTGACAGCTTGCAACAACACACTGTCACTTGCACATACATTTATTTCATCATCAAGAGTTACAAAAAGATTGGAGGCAATAACTTGCACTGTCTCCTGCGAGCTGCACCCAGCGGGTGTTGTAGAAGTGAGTGTATAGTTACCCGCGTCATTGATGATGATGCTATCGGTGGTTGCACCAGTGCTCCATTCATTGTCATATCCACTCACTGCATTCAATGTAATTTCATCATTTGCACAGAGTATAGTATCACTTGGAAGCAGGATAATGGGTGAGCCTAACACAGTCAAAAATGTGCTGTCTGATTTTTGGCCGCATTGAAATTGTGCATTCAAAACATACAAGCCTTCGCTGTTCAACTCAGCGGTTTGTGTGTTGTCACCATTGCTCCACGCATACTGCAAAGCCTCGTCTCCCGTGGCTGTTAGCGATAGCGGCAATTGTGCAGAACAAGCAACGATGCTATCGGGTAAAGTCAAATTATAGGCATCACTGTTTGCTAAAGTCACATTGAAGTGAACTAACATGTTGCAATAATTATCAGTAGCGTAGAAATAATAAGTGCCAGTATCAGCAATCAAAATTGTAGTGGGAAAGCCTGGCGTATTCCACTGCCAATACGCAGCGTTGGTGCTTGGAAAGATGTGCAGCGTATCGCCTTCACAAAGCGAAGTATCACTTACATCAAAATATAAATCACTGAAGAAAACTGTGACGCTATCACTAATGTCGCAGCCGTTGCCAACCGATGAGGTGTAGTGATAAACACCATTTTGATTTACAAGAAGTGAATTAGAAACAAGGTTGTTGTTCCAAGTTGTTGTTTGATTTTCGGGTTGTGTAAGATTAATGTAGGAACTATCGCATACATGAATTTCTGAAGATAGTAAGTTGATGGGCGAGGGTGAGAGGCTCACATACGTAGTGTCGTGTAGCACTATGCAGGAGTACTCTGCCGATACTGTTATCTCGCCTTCTTCATATACATAACCACCAAAGCCATTACTGAACTGATAGTTATAAAGTGAGGGATTGACATTTAACAAAACAGGAAGTGAACCGCTGCAGGCAAATGTGGTATCAGGCAGGCCAATGTCATCGCCAGGAACATTAGGATAAAGCACAAGCGTAGTGTCAGAAAAAGTGCCGCAAGGTGTATCAGAGCTTACCCAATATTGGCCTTCCTCCAGCGCTGTGTAGTACCAATCAGTAGAACCATCTTGCCAATGGATATCTGAAAAAAGATAGCCAGGATATAGCGATACAGAGGAACCTGGACACATGTATATAGTGTCCGGCAGCACAAAGGCGCTTTCAGATGGAGCTATCACCTGAAAGCTATCATAACCCCAGTT
>JAYSWI010000189.1:0-2247 GCA_043718125.1 Flavobacteriales bacterium | reverse complement strand
CTCAATATCAGCGAATGGAATCCGCAATCACTTTCTGAAAAAGAAAAAGACACTTTGGTTTATGCCATTGACCGCATGAAAATTCTAGACCCTGCGTGTGGCAGTGGTGCCTTTCCTATGGGCATTCTTCAGCGGATGGTCTTTGCACTCGTTCGCCTGGACCCCGGCAACCACAAATGGAAACAGGCTCAACTGGAAAAACTGGATGATGTAGCCATGCAGGAAGAATTGAAGCGCGTGTTCGAAGACAACCTCGATGATTACGGTCGAAAACTCTACCTCATTCAGAATGTGATTTACGGTGTGGACATCCAGACCATTGCCATCCAAATCACCAAATTGCGATTCTTCCTTTCGCTGCTTATCGAACAACACATTGACCGAAGCAAACCCAACTTCGGCATTCATGCATTGCCCAACCTTGAGACAAAGTTTGTCGCGGCCAACACCCTTATCGGTGTATCAAAAGAGAAAACAAGTAAGAAGCGCGGCAAGGTTGGCTTGATGGAAACCATCAACCTGGACATCGAAAAATTGAAAGAAAAACTGAAAGCCGTTCGCAAGAAAAGTTTCAACACCCACAACCGCAGTGAAAAGAACAAGTTGCGCGAGGAGGACGAAAAAATCCGGTTGCAGATTGAAGAAGAACTGAAGCGCGATGACTGGGACAGCAAAGCCGCGCATGAAATTGCCCAATGGAAATTTTACGACACCAACCGCGCTTCTTCTTTCTTCGACCCAACTTGGATGTTTGGGGTGGACAATGGTTTTGATGTGGTGATTGGGAATCCGCCTTATGTGCAACTGCAAAAGGAAGGTGGAAAACTTGCTCATGAATTGAATGAACAGAACTACACCACGTTCGAGAGAACAGGCGACATCTATTCCATTTTCTATGAGCAAGGATTTAATCTGTTGACTAAAAATGGAACACTTGTTTATATCACTTCCAGCCAATGGCTTCGTGCTGGCTATGGCAAATCGCTCAGGGCATTTTTCATTTCGAAAGACATTCAGACATTGCTTGCACTTGGTCCGGGAATATTCGATAATGCTGTAGTTGATACAAACATTCTGATTGGCCGAAATGCAACAAACTCAAAAACACTTAAAGGAATTTGCATCACCAAGGAAGAGCAACTTCAATCATTAAAGAATTCCGATTTGCTTCCTATGCCTTATGTGAACGAAGAAGCATGGGTTATTATGAATCCACAAAACCAATCCATCAAAAACAAACTCATTGAAAATGGAAAGAGGTTAGAGAAGTGGGATGTGAAAATCAATTTTGGAATCAAGACTGGATTGAATGAAGCCTTTCTTATTGATGATTCTCAGAAAATGGAACTCATCAAATCGGACAAGAAGAGTGGCGAAATCATAAAACCAATTTTGAGAGGACGTGAGATTGATACGTACTTCACAGAATGGGATGGTGGCTATATCATTTCAACATTCCCAGCCTATTCAATTGATATTGCAAAGTATCCAGCGGTAAAAAAATACTTGACTTCGTTTCTACCGAAAATCAATCAGACTGGCGAAACGTTTATCAACGCAGATGGCAAGCAAGAGACCTCAAGAAAGAAAACAGGGAATGATTGGTTCGAAACTCAAGACCAAATTGGTTATCACCTAGAGTTCAAAAAAGAGAAGCTGATATGGAAACGGATTGGTTCCAAGTTGAGATTCAGTTATAGCGATTCAGAAATATTTTGTCTTGATAGCACTTGCATTGCAACAGGTGAAAAGATGAAGTACTTGACTGGTTTGTTGAATTCAAAACTTTGTCATTACCAACTATTCGAATCATCTCCAAGAACTGGAATGGGTGATTTAATCATAAGTGTTCAAGCATTGGAGCCATTGTTTGTTCATTATCCAACGGAGCAAGAAGAAAAATCCATAGTCACCCACGTTGACCAAATCCTCTCCGCCAAAAAGCAAAACCCCGCAGCCGACACCCGCGCACTTGAAAGGCAGATAGATGTTATGGTGTATCACCTATACAATCTTACACTGGAAGAAGCGCGTGTGGTGGATAGCACGGTGAGCGAGGAAGAATGGGAGCGGTTTCGTTTGTAACGGTCCCACCACTAAACTCGAAGGGTCATTCCACGGTGTGTCGGCCTTGTGTGTTGGCAAAACGTGGAATCTGCCCGAACGAGAACACCGCAGCCGCCACAAGAGCAATCCTGTTTCAACACAAACAGATTCCACACTTCGATGCATCGTGTGGAATGACCC
>JAYSWI010000188.1:0-6492 GCA_043718125.1 Flavobacteriales bacterium | reverse complement strand
TCGAACCATGAAAGGCAAGACAATAATGCTGCAACATGATGTACATACCGGACGCCCATACTCACGAATAAATCTTTTGGCAGGCACAAAGGCCGTGCATGATGGCTATCCGTCCAGAATATATTTAGAAGGTGAAAATCTAGAATCATGGGGTCACAAATGGTTGAACGAAGAAGAGTACAACAAACTTTGGAATCAATACCTTCCACCAGTATGGACCAAACTTCGCGACCAAATAAAGGACAATGAATTTGCACATGGCGGTATGGATTTCGTGATGTTGTATCGTCTAATAACCTGCTTAAATAAAGGATTGCCACTGGATATAAATGTGTATGACGGAGCAATGTGGAGCGCGATTGGCCCGCTTTCCGGCATCTCTGTAAAGAACAATAGCACATCTATAAAAGTGCCGGACTTCACTGCGGGCAGTTGGTCGGTGCAAAGGGAATTGGAAGTGTTGCGAGAAGTTTAGAAATAGGATATTCATCATTAAGAGTTTCATATCTTAGTGAACAACTCACGATAACAGGGCAATTGAAATGGTTGATTTGCATTCATACTTTTGACTTCATTAAAAAAAAATAATGTTATGTCTGACCCAATCAAATTCAAACGTTTAGTTGAACTCGCCACTGACCTGAATGAAAAACTGAATTCATTACAACTCGGAAATCTTTCTGCCCAAGAATTGGAAAGCATGACCGAAAATAGTCGTGAATTGTATGAACGACTTGTGGTATTGCGCTACAAGGCTTTTGACAATATTGCTAAAGAAAATAATATTCTCATAATGGATGAAGAAGTTGAAGGGCAAGTCATCATCCCAATCACATTCAAAATAGAGGAATCGAAACCGGAAAACACGCCCAATCAAGTTTCGCTCATTGATGTAATAGAAGAAGTGACCAAACAAGAAGCACCTATTGCAATACCAACCACGGAAGAAAAAATGGTGAACATTGTTGCGGAGAATAAAACAACGGAACCAATTTTAAACAATGAAAAAAAGAATGCTGAACAGAAACCGCAGCAAAGTTTATACGAGCATTTTAGCAGAGGAAATCATGCTAAAGAAACATTGGCAGAACGGCTAGAACACAATCCAATTGCTGATTTAAAACGTGCCATATCGCTCAATCAACGGTTTCAGTTTTCTAAAGAATTGTTCAAAGGAAACAATCAAGAATATGAAGTAGCGATAGATAAGTTGAACACCTCCGGTCGTGAGGATGCACTAAAACATTTGAGCAATTTGAGCAGCAAATATTCTTGGAGCGAAGAAAATGTCGTGACCAACGACTTTGTGAATTTGGTGCAGCGCAGACATCAAGTTTAAAGCCAACCGTTAATAGCATTTTAAACTATTCGCATTATCGGATAATGCCGCATTGCAATTGCTATTACAGAAAACAAAAAAATACACAGAAATTTTTCTATTCAAAAAAAATTATTGACGTAGATTCCAAGAAGACTTTTTTGATAAGCCAAGCCAAAATGTTGCTTTTATTTTATAGGGATGATCGAAAAATCTTCTGCTATTTCAGCGATTTGGGTGTGTGAAAAATGATTTGATAGCTATTGTAATGGCCCTCACAGAAAACAAAGAAATACACATAAATTTTCCTATTAAAAAAAATTTATTGACGCAGATTCCAAGAAGACTTTTTTAATAAGCCAAGCCAAGCGGTTGCCTTTATTTTATAGTGATGATCGAAAAATCTTCTGCTATTTCAGCGATTTGGGTGTGTGAAAAAGGTCAACCTATTTCAGGCAGGTACAATGTGGTTTATTTGATGAATTTGGAGTTGGGGAATGGGCAAAGTATTACGCAGCGAATTGGGAAACATAGAAGAATATAAGGCTCTTGAATGCAGCAATTTTATTCTTTTCGAAACTCGATTTTATTCCAGAATCTGCAATAGAATTTGTAATCTTCTCAAATCAACTTCTACTTTAGCCACGACATATTAGAGAAAGAGAAATGCCATTTTATCATCAGCTTGGAAATATTCCGCACAAACGCCACACGCAGCACCCAAAGCCCGGTGGTGGCATTTATTATGAACAGCTTTTCGGAACTGAAGGCTTTCATGGAATGAGTTCTTTGCTCTATCATGTGCATCGCCCAACGATGATAAAAACCATCAGCTCGTTTGTAGATGTTGCTCCCAAAGCTGCGGTGGACAAGAACATCACTCCTATGATGCTCGAAGGTTGGAATGTGAAGGCGGAAGATGATTTTTTGAAGAGCCGTGTTCATGTTCTCTTCAACAATGACTTGAACATCGCGCTGGCTGCACCAAAGCAGAGCATGAAAAATTATTTCTACAAAAATGCTGATGCGGACGAAATGATTTTTGTGCACAAAGGCACGGGTACGCTGCGCACTTTTTTGGGCAATCTGAAATTCAGTTATGGAGATTATATCATCATTCCAAGAGGAATTATTTACCAAATAGAATTTGACACCACCGACAATCGCTTATTCATAGTGGAGTCCTTTTCACCGATACTATCACCTAAACGCTATCGCAATGAACACGGGCAATTGCTTGAGCATTCGCCTTATTGCGAGCGTGATTTACGCAGGCCAACAGATTTGGAAACGCATGACGAAAAAGGTGAATTCATTATCAAAATAAGAAAAGAAAATGTGATGCATGAAGTAGTTTATGCTTCACATCCTTTTGATGTGGTAGGTTGGGATGGCTACAACTATCCTTATGCATTTTCTATTCATGATTTTGAACCAATAACCGGACGTGTGCATCAGCCACCACCGGTGCATCAAACTTTCGAGGCGCACAACTTTGTCATTTGCTCATTCTGCCCTCGCCTATACGACTATCACCCTTTAAGTATTCCCGCTCCATACAACCACAGCAACATTGATAGTGATGAACTTTTGTATTATGTAGATGGAGACTTCATGAGCCGCAATCATGTGGACAAAGGGTTCATCAGTTTGCATCCAGGAGGCATACCACATGGCCCACATCCAGGTGCGTATGAGAAAAGTATTGGTAAAAAAGAAACAGGCGAATTGGCTGTGATGGTGGATACTTTCCGTCCATTGAAATTGACACAGGCTGCACTGGATATTGCGGATAATAGTTACAAAACTTCTTGGCTGGAATGAAATCAGAGAGAATAAGACCAATGAAAAAAACTAAGTCTGCATTTCATTTATGACAAATTTTCAAAGAACGGTTAAGAACTTTTTCCAGCGTTTTGGAATTCTCATAAGAGAATATACTCCAAATACCAGTGAAGATTTGAGAAGAAGCAAGCTGTTACAACATTATCAAATCACTACTGTTTTTGATATAGGCGCCAACACTGGCCAATATGCTGAGGGCATTATCAACTCTGGTTATGGTGGCAATATTGTTTCGTTCGAACCGCAAAGCAAGGCACACCAATTATTGCTCAAGAGAGCTGCCAAATATCCCCATTGGCAAGTGGCCAGCAGGATGGCATTGGGTAGCGAACGCTCTTCTATGCAAATAAATCTTGCAGCAAATTCTGTAAGTAGTTCACTATTGGAAATGTCGCAATCACACTCCGGCTTTCAGGGCGATGCTGCCAGTGTGGGTGCTGAAAGTGTTGAGGTATTTCCTTTGGACGCCATTGCGCCTCAATATTATTCGAAGGCAGACAATTTATTTGTAAAAGTGGACGTGGAGGGATATGAGAAACAGGTTTTACTTGGAGGTGATGATACTCTTAAACACGCCAATGGAGTGGAGCTTGAAATGTCATTTATTGCCCTTTATTCCGGCCACGATTTTTTATTTGAACAGGCCATGAATTGGATGCAAAATGAAGGCTTTGTCATAAGAAGTGTAGCCCCTAGTTTTACCAACAAAAACACTGGAGAGGTGTTACAATGCAACTGTATTTTTTTTCGTAAATAATTCTTATCGATATGACAACTGACACGACCTCCTTGCACCTTGAAAAAGTAGTAGCCGAGGCCCAAGATTTTCTTCCATTGCTAGGCACCGACCATGTAGAACTTTATGTAGGCAATGCCAAACAGGCTGCGTACTACTACATGAGTGCTTGGGGCTTTCAGCCGTTGGCCTACAAAGGACTTGAGACAGGTTCGAAAGACACAGTAAGTTATGTTTTGCAACAAGACAAAATTCGCTTGGTCATCACTTCTCCACTTGCACAAGATGGCCCCATCAATGCGCACATCAACAAACATGGTGATGGTGTAAAGAGCATAGCAATATGGGTGGACGATGCCACAAATAGTTGGCAAGAAACCACCCAGCGCGGAGGCGAGAGTTGTCTTGAGCCTACAACGCTATCAGATGAAAACGGTGAAGTAGTGCTTTCAGGTATAAAAGCCTATGGTGAGACGCTGCACATTTTCGTAGAAAGAAAAAACTACAACGGCCCTTTTATGCCCGGCTATAAAGCATGGAATCCTGCGTATCAACCTGATGATGTTGGATTAAAATTTATAGACCATATTGTGGGCAATGTGGGTTGGAATGAGATGAACAAGTGGGTGGAGTTTTATGCCAAGGTGATGGGCTTCGCGCAGCTCGTTTCGTTTGATGACAAAGATATCAGCACTGACTATACCGCCTTGATGAGCAAGGTGATGAGCAATGGAAATGGCCGCATCAAATTTCCGATAAATGAACCAGCAGAGGGCCGTAAGAAATCTCAAATTGAAGAGTACATAGACTTTTACAACGGTGCTGGGGTGCAGCACATCGCTTTAGCTACTGACAACATCATCCAAACCGTTACCTCCTTAAAAAATCGCGGAATAGAATTTCTGAAAGTGCCCAACACTTATTACGAAACCGTGTTGGACCGTGTAGGAAAAATTGATGAAGACCTTGCGCCACTGCGCGACCTGGGCATACTCATAGATAGAGATGATGAAGGCTACTTGCTTCAAATTTTCACCAAGCCAGTTTTGGATAGACCAACTATGTTCTTCGAAATCATTCAACGCAAAGGCGCGAAGAGTTTTGGCAAAGGCAATTTCAAAGCCTTGTTTGAAGCGATAGAGAGGGAACAAGAGCTGCGCGGGACGCTATAAGGACTCGTATTCTATCGGTATTTACCACTCTAAGTTCATCCCGCACATGCGGGAGGACTATTTTGAACTTAGAATTGGTACAAAGTGCAGTTAGCTGGACACAACCAAAGTGATGAAGCGCAGCCGGTATAGAGGCTTATGGGTTCTCACTTCGGAATGAAAGCCATCACGTTTTTGATAATCTTGCAAGCCATTGGCCTGAGAACAACAAACCCAATATACCAACGAGCAATCCAAAAACTATTAGCAAGGGCGAAGGGCCTTTGGAAATAGTGTTGGCGAAAAACAGTGGTAAAAAGTTTCCCTTCTTTTCTTCCACTTGTGGCTTGTCATTCATTTGTCCCACATACTCATTCAAATAGCTGTGGCTGCGTTTCTCCCAATTCCACGATGCCAGCGAGTACATCTCGTCTATTTCTTTTTTTCTTCTTTCATATAATGTGGCGAGGTAGGTTTGGCCTTCCACACAACTGAAATCGCCCTGTGCGGGATGTGTAAGAATATAGCGGCATTGAAAATGTTCAGTGTTGGGAGTTACTTGAAATTGCAAATCAGCAGGAAACTTGTCGCGCGTGTATCGCACATGCATACGGGTGAAGAAAATGCCCTGTTGCCCATTTGGCTCGTTCAGCCACCAGATGCCCGCATCTACAAACTCTTGCTGCACCGGAGGCGGCCCCACACATGGGTCGCAATGCGGCATAGGAGAATATGGACTAACATTCCAAGCGTATTCAAGAAATACAGCATTGCGCCCTTCATACACATATTGTTTTTCGAAAAGTGATTTGTAAAAATTACCAAATTCGGGCATTACGAACAATGGCACATTGCGATCAGTGGGCAACTTAACGGTGCGGTAATTTGTACACTCAATGCGGCCTGTGCGGGTAAAACCATATACAATCATGTCCTGCGAACCTTGGCTATTGGCCATTCCCAATCGCAAGGGCAACATAAATTTTTCGTGTTCAAATGATATTTGAATTGGACTGAGGTAGTCCGCATCCTTGGCCATTTTTTCAAGGTTCACTTTTACTACAAAAAATTTCATATTGCTTTTCACATAAGGTTCAAGCACTTCCTCTGCTTTGCCCGGAATCTTGTAGCCATTGTCAATGAGCCACATTTTCAATCCGCCACTTTCTTTGGCAGAAAGAATGAGAATATCGTACTCCCCAATTTGGTATTGTGCCTCAATGGTCACCTGATACACATCTTCATTTTTTTCTTCCGCCACCGACTCATTATCCGAAAACATTCTGCTCACAGATTTGTTCATGGCACTGCATGTTTCTACCATTGGAATGTAGCAGGGATTATAGTCGTGGTATTCCACCAAGCGCGGTGCGCTGTAATCGTTTAGTTTTTGAAACACGCTGCGATTCACAACATGAATATCAGTTTCTTTGAGCACCACC
>JAYSWI010000187.1:0-2251 GCA_043718125.1 Flavobacteriales bacterium | reverse complement strand
AAAAAACCTTGAATTTGTTCAGCATGTAAGTCCATTGTAATTACACGATCAACACCCGCTGCGGTAAGCAAATTGGCAACTAGTTTAGCACCAATAGCTACTCTTGGTTTGTCTTTTCTATCTTGCCTAGCAAGTCCGAAATAAGGCATCACGGCCACTATTCTTTTTGCTGAGGCGCGTTTGGCGGCATCTATAAGCAAAAGCAATTCCATCAAATTATCACTAGGTGGAAAAGTGCTTTGCACAATGATGACCTCTTTGCCACGCACCGTTTCCTCAATGCTTGGCTGAAACTCCCCATCGCTAAAATGCTGAATGATCACATTGCCCAATTCCACCCCAAACTCACGAGCTATTTGTTCGCCCATGTTTCTTGATGCAGAACCTGCCAATATTTTTACCATTTCGTGCATTGTGCAAAAGATCCTTTCTATTAAAAAAAGGGCGGCAAATATAGCCGCCCCACTTGGTCAGGACAAAGCATTGTTTTTGGGTGGAAAGCGATTATCAGATAAGTGAATTAACCTGCAAAAGAGCGAATAAGAATATGAATTTTATTTTTTGCACCGAAAACACGAACCCAAAAAGAATATTTTTCCTCGTGAGGATAAATACGCATTAAAATAATGACCTGAGCGGCTACAAAAAATCAACTACTCTCTTCATGTCATACTTGATACATAGGCAATAATAATTTCTGCGTATTTCTGTGGTTTTCAGCGCGGGCAAAAAAAAGCAATTCGCAATCCGCAGTTCATCCCACCACTATTTTTTTCCAAGCAATCGGAAGTCTCAGACATGAAATTATTCGCAAATTTTTTATGGTGTTTAGCAAAAGAATGATGAACCCAAGGCTTCGTAATTGATAAACACTTTGCGAATTCAAATCATTAAAACTTACACATCATGACAATCACATTGGTAGTTCTTTTCGCACTCATTATTTTTTTATTTTCTGTAGATGCCAGTTGGTCGAACGTGCTCAGTGCGCAGCGCAACAACTTGGTTTTCGAAGGCCGCAACATGCAGTATGGAGCATACTCCATGCGCAAGAAGGAGCCTAAAAATTTGTTTATTGCTTTAATTGTAACCGTAGGATTGATAGGCGGAGGATGTGCAAGTTGGATGTTTGCGAATGCTTCTTCTACTGTTTTGCAGCAAGCAAATATTCCTGTAGATATCCTCATAGATTTTCTGCCGCCAATTTCTAAACTTGAAACGAAAATTGACCAAAGTGAGCAACAAAAGACAACGCCAAAAAAATCAGAAGCCTTCAATAATTCTGTCCCATTAGTGGTGACAGAAAAACCCACAATCAATCCTGCATCTGATTTACAACTGACCAATAAAAAATTGGGCGCAGTTGGTGATACTGATGGCGATCCTTTTGTAGAACCAATGGCATCATATAGTGGCACAGGTGGTGAGGGGAAGAAACCAATTGCCCAATTCACCTTTACCGACATACCCGATGTAATGCCGCAATTTCCGGGTGGAGACGTTGCTCTAATAAGGTACATGCACAATCATGTGGACTACAGCGAGCGCGAAATAACTTTGGGTGTGGCAGGCACAATCTATCTCTCGTTTGTGGTGAATGCCGATGGCACCATTTCAAACGTAAAAACAGAAAAGGGAATTTGGAATGGAGAACGTTTGGCCAAAGAAGCGGAAATGGCTTTGCTCGCAATGCCGCTATGGCTACCTGGTCTTGAGAATGGAAATCCAGTGGCGGTTCGCAAAAGAATTCCTCTTAAGTTTATTCTAAAAAACTAAGAAGCGAAATGAGTAATGATGGATTTTGAGTTGGCAATAGGCTAATCCTAACTTGCGCCTCCATTTCTACAAAAACAAAAAATGAATATGATGAAAAATATGAGTCCGCTGGTGGTGATGGGTTTTTTTATGGGCGGTGTCTTGACCCTCCTTTCTTTGATGTGTTTGCTTGTGCCTACCAATCAAGAATTTTTGAAAGGATGGCGCAGGTTTGCAATGGCAGGTTTGTTGGCTTGCTACGCATCATTTCGGTTTTTGCGGGCAAGAAAAATGTGGCTACAATCAAAAAACCAATCGGCAGAATGAAAAAAACGAGGCTACTATTTTTCATCGTTTTGGCAGCGTCATGTGCCGACAATTCGAATGATAAACCCAAGGAAAATTATTCTTCCGGCACACTCAAAATAGGTGTTGACAATTCATTCGAATTGATGATGGATACACAAATTTTTACCTATTGCGCTTTAAATGGAAA
>JAYSWI010000186.1:0-6503 GCA_043718125.1 Flavobacteriales bacterium | reverse complement strand
AAAGTTGCGTGTCAAAAGAAACTTTACCTGGGGATGCTTTCAAATACTCATTTTTTAGTGACTTTTCAATTACTCGAACTTTGGCATTTGGGTCCAATTGGTTATCCAAAAAATGCTGCAAATCCTTTTTTAGGAATTCGTCATATATAGGTGTAGTTACTTCCACACGGTGATCCAAATTGCGTGTCATCCAATCGGCACTGCTGATAAAATAGAGTGGTTTGCCTGCATTACAAAATGCAAGAATGCGCGAATGTTCTAGCAACCTGCCCACCACACTTCGCACAGTAATGTTCATACTCTTGCCCTCCATGCCAGGCACTAAGGCGCAAGTGCCTCTTATTATCAAGTTTATTTTCACTCCTGCTTCGCTTGCTTCATACAGTTTTCGGATCATGCCTGTATCCACAAGGTTGTTCATTTTTATGGTTATCCAAGCATTTTTGCCTTTTGCCGCTTGCTGCATTTCAGCGCTTATCAATTCATTAAATTTTCTTCGTGTACCAAATGGTGATACAATGAGATGTCGGAATGCAATGCGCTGATAATTGCTCTCAAAAAATTCGAAGATTTTACGCACCTCCGATCCAATAGTGCGACTGACGGTTAGCAATGACACATCGCTATAAACGGCTGAGGTGCCTTCGTGAAAATTGCCACTTCCTATGTGGACATAACGCACCGTTTTCGCCCCCTCTTTTCGGCTTATCTGAATGAGTTTACAATGCACCTTCAGACCAGTTACACCTGGTATTACACGCACTCCAGCCTCTTGCAGCAAGCGGGCTATTTGAATGTTGTTTTCTTCATCGAATCGAGCTTGCAGCTCAATCACTGCTATCACACGTTTTCCATTTTTTGCGGCACTCAAGAGTGCGTTCACTATCTGCGAATTTTTAGCCACACGATATATACTGATGCGTATGGTTCTCACTAGCGGATCTATTGCCGCTTCTCGCAGCAGATCAATGATATGTGCAAATGGGTGGTACGGAAAATAAAGTAGAATATCGCGATTCCGCATTTGATCCATGATACTATTTTTCCCTACTAATATTGGATGTTCGATGCTGGGCATGGGAGCAAAACACAAATCCTTGCGACCAAAATCAGGCAGCTTCATTAAATCTTTTTTGTTGTGATAGCGGCTGCCAGGAATGATGTTTTCACGGTCATTTATTTTCGTTTTTTTAAGGATAAATTCAAGCAAGACCTTAGGCATTTCGTGGTCATAATTGATGCGGACATATTTGCCCTTTTTGCGCTGATGAATGCTTCTGCTCATCTTTTCCACCAGCCCTTTGCTCAAGTCGTCATCCACATCCAACTCTGCATCACGGGTCAATTTGATGGTATATGCTTTCGCAAAATCAAAATCAAAAATTCCAAAAACTTTTCGAAGTTTGTAACGAATAATATCGTCTAGGAAAATGACAAAACGTTTCTTGCCCGCAGCAGGCACCTCAACGAAGCGCGGAAGGATATGAGGAATTTCAATAAGTGCGAAAGTGTTTGAAGTGGTTTTCTTTTTATATCCCAGCTCAATAGCAAGATATGCAGACACATCATTCAACTCCGGAAAGTTGGCTTTTCCACCTAGCATCAGTGGAGCCAAATTGGGGCGAACATGCGTTTCGAAATAGGATTCAACAAAAATTTTTTGCTCAGCATTCAATTGAGACTCATTCACAAAATGAATGTTTTCCTTTTTTAGGCCGGCTATTAGAGATTGAAAACTTTTTTCAAACTTTAGCTGTTGACTAAGAACCAGTGCATGGATTTCTTTCAAGGTTTCACTCGGGTCAAAATCCATCCAATCAGTTGATTTTTTAGCGATACTTTTTGCCCTTGTGAGGGTAGCTACCCGCACTTTGAAAAACTCGTCTTGATTGTTGCTGAAGATGCCCAAAAACCTCAAGCGTTCAATCAGCGGATTGCTTTTGTCCTCAGCTTCTTGCAACACGCGCTCGTTAAAACTCAGCCACGATATTTCACGATTTAGGAATTCTGATTTGTGCTTTTTACTCATAACTATCATGGCCTCAAATGAAGCTTGCCAAAGTTAACGGGGTAACAACCCAAAGTGAATTTAAGGCTATGAAGCAAAGTAAAAAAAATTGAACAGAGTCTATTATTTTTTGTCCATACAAAGTTCCACCAGCACACCTCCTGTACTTTTTGGATGCAGAAATGCTATGAGTTTCCCATCAGCCCCTGCCTTTGGATGCTCATTTATTACCACAAAATCAAGTGCTTGCAGACGCTCTATTTCAGCATAAATATTTTCTACATCAAAGGCGATATGGTGGATGCCTTCTTTGTTTTTGTCCAAGTATTTTGCTATCGCACTGTTGGGATCTGTGGCTTGCAACAGTTCGATTTTACTTTCTCCTACTTTGAAAAAAGAGGTGATCACATCTTCGGTTTCTACCAATTCTTGTTTGTATGGCGAACCTCCTAACAAGTTTTCAAAAAGCTTGTTACTTGCTTGAATGTCCTTAACGGCAATGCCGATGTGTTCAATTTTTAGAAACATATTTTTTGTTGCAAATAAACCTAAATCAAATAGTACAATTTGCGAGGCGCAAGGCTTTTTTTTTGGCCTTCAACTATTTGTTTTATGCAGGTTGTTCGAATTGTTTGAAGCGACCTTTTTTCTTGACAAGATTCCTAAATTTTCTCCTTTGCTAACTAGATAAACACCTGCAAAAATCAACATCGTACACCATACTTTTTGCCATGTGATATCGCCAGAAAAATTCTGATGCAGAAAAAAGGAAAACACAAAAGCAAAAACACCTGCGAGCATTGGCTGGAAATAAATGTAGGCACTGGCAACGGTTGGCGACAAGTGGTACACACCTATCATATTGAAAAGATAAGTGAGAAATGTTGTAAACAAGATAACATATAAAACGCTGAACCATTGCCAATTTGTAAGGGCACTCCAAGCAATGGTTTGAATTCCCATGCCACCAAAAGGGAGCACCAAAAAAATTCCAATTAGAAACACCCATGCCGTAATCATCATAGGCGGATATTTTTGCATAAGTGGTTTTACCAATACAAGATAAAATGCCCACGAAGTGCTGTTGATCAGTATAAACAAATCGCCCCGAATAGAACTTGTTTTGCTCTGGTCAAATTCACTAAGCAACAACAATGAAATGGCTCCAATTGCACCAAGCACAACGCCAATTATTTTCATCCATGTCACTTTTTGTTTTACCAAAATGGCACTTATCAGCATCACCAAAATAGGATTGCTGGTCATGATGATGCTTGCGTTGATGGGTGAGGTAAGCGCAAGGCCATTAAAAAAAAGAAGTTGATTGGTTGCTACTCCGCAAATAGCGCAAACAATAAATCTCCACCAATCTTTTTTATCGGGAACAGAAATATTCCGCCAAGCAACAATCCAAAAAAGAAAACAAGCGCCAACAACACGTAGAATAATAAAACTATTGGGGTCGATGGGTTGCGGCATTACCGACTTTGCTATTACATAATTAGCACCATAGATGGTGGCGGCACTGGCCAAAGCGATGTGTGCAACTACTTGTTTGTTCATTGTAAAAGTGTTCAATAGTAATACTTTGGAAACGGGGTGCAGGCTTCTAACTTCGCCCTCAATGTCCACACTAGAAAAATTGGAAAACCACACCAAAAGCGCGTTGAGTAGCGATGTTTTGCTGAAGGCTTGGAAGCTGATGTCCACGGCCAAAAGCATGACTGATTTGTACGAAGAAAATGCGAAGGTTACTTCGAAATATGTTCACGCTACATCTCGCGGTCACGAGGCTTGTCAGCTTGCTCTTGGCCTTCAGCTTATGCCTCAGGATTACCTCAGCGCTTACTATCGTGATGACAGTATTCTTTTGGGTATTGGTATGAAACCTTATGAGTTGATGTTGCAATTGATGGCCAAACGAGACGACCCATTCAGTGGTGGTCGCACGTATTATTCTCATCCATCATTGCGAAGAGAGGATATGCCGAAAATTCCGCATCAATCCTCTGCCACCGGAATGCAAGCCATACCAACTACCGGCATTGCAATGGGCATTCAGTACAAAGAGAACCAAGGTATTTCAAGCAGTGATGGCTTGGCACATCAAGCTGCTCCAATTGTGGTTTGCTCAATAGGTGATGCCGCAATGACAGAAGGTGAAATAGGCGAAGCATTGCACATGGCAACACTAAAACAATTGCCCATTATTTATTTTGTACAAGACAATGAGTGGGACATCAGCGCACACTCTTCCGAGATAAGGTTTGGTGATGCTATTACTTTTTCGCGTGCATTTCCGGGCTTATCAGTGAAGAGTTTGGATGGAACCGACTTTATGGATTGCTACAAAGTAATTCAAGAAGTAATCAATGATGTGCGCACACACCGCAGACCTTGGTTGATTCATTGCAGAGTGCCACTGCTTGGACACCACACCAGTGGAGTGCGCAAGGAATGGTATCGCGATGATTTGGAAAGCGCAATGCGCAGAGATCCATTTCCACGATTCAAAAAGGAGTTGATGAAACTTGGTTTTGGTGAAAGTGATTTGGATACGATAACAATTGAAGCGCGTTTGGAGGTAGAAAATGATTATCAAAAAACACTTTTGGCTGAAGATCCAAGGCCAGAAGATTTGCTCAATTTTGATTATGCACCAACTTCTATTACAGAAGAAAAAGGAATACGCGAACCGATAGGAAAAGAGCCAACTGTGATGGTGGATTGTGCGCTTTTTGCAATGCAAGAAATATTGGCAAAGCATCCCGAAGCATTGCTATACGGACAAGATGTAGGCAAACGATTGGGGGGCGTTTTTAGAGAAGCGGCAACGCTTGCAGAAAAATTTGGTGACAATCGCGTATTCAATACTCCCATACAAGAGGCATTCATCATTGGTAGTACGGTGGGCATGAGTGCCGCAGGTTTGAAACCCATTGTAGAAGTGCAATTTGCAGATTACATCTGGCCGGGTTTGAATCAACTTTTCACCGAAGCCAGCCGCAGTTATTATCTGAGCAATGGCAAATGGCCGGTGAGTGCATTGATACGGGTTCCAATTGGCGCTTATGGTAGCGGTGGCCCATATCACAGCAGCAGTGTGGAAAGTGTGCTGGCAAATATTAGAGGAATAAAAGTGGCGTATCCAAGTACTGGTGCAGATTTGAAGGGTTTGCTAAAAGCAGCCTTCTATGATCCTAATCCTGTGGTGATGCTGGAGCACAAAGGACTATATTGGAGCAAAGTGAAAGGCACTGAAGATGCCCGCACTATTGATCCAAGCGAAGATTATGTCATTCCATTTGGAAAGGCAAGAACGGTTCTGACCGCAATAGAAAAAAACGCTATCGCAATAATTACTTATGGAATGGGTGTGTATTGGGCGAAGGGCGCAGCGAAGAATTTTGAAGGGCAAGTAGAAATAATTGATCTCCGCACCATTGTGCCATTGGATGAAGAAGCTGTTTTTAGCGCAGTAAGAAAATGCGGGCGTTGTTTGGTGGTAACAGAAGAAGCTCCACAAAACAGTTTTGCACAATCACTCGCGGGACTTATTTCTGAGAAATGTTTTGAGCACCTTGACGCCCCAGTTAGAACGCTTGGTTCTATTTGTACTCCTGCTATTCCATTGAACAGTACACTTGAAGCAACATTGCTGCCCAACGCTGAGAAAGTGGCGGTGGCCATCGAAATCCTGCTATCATATTGAAAGGAAGAACAGGGCAAATTGTGATGATGTAGCTAAAACGTTAATGTACCGACATGAGATTATGACAGATTTAAAGACCTTTGCATTATGCAGACAAACATATTTGGAGAAATAGAAACACCTAGACTGACTATCGAACAGGCAGCGGGAACTGCAAATGTTTCTTCTGCAACAATTCGTAATTGGATTAAAACGGGATACTTAATGCAAGTGGGTAAGGGTTTCATTACGCAGGAATCACTTGATGGTTTTATGTCGAATGTTGCGGGTAAGGAAAAATTAAATTCAAGAGCGAATAAGCAGCTAAAAGACGAACATGACCATGAAGTAATATCAAACGAAATAAGTCTGTTAGTTCAAAAGTTCAGAGGTGAAACTATTGGTATCGAATATGAAAATTCTCTTTCAGATTCTTATCGCAACAAGGAAGGCATATATTACACTCCTTCGTGGGTAGTTAAAGATATGTTTAAGGGCATAAAAATCAGCAATGACTTTCTGTTTTTAGACCCCTGTTGCGGCTCAGGCAATTTTTTGATTGAAGCAATCAATTCTGGTGTTTCCCCTGAAAATGTTTATGGTTTTGACATTGATGAAAATGCTGTTTTCATAGCCAAAGAGCGCATCAAAAAGGAGTTTGGCTTTGAATCTTCAAATATTAAAGTTGGTAATTTTCTGCATGAGGCATACAAACTCAACAAAGAAAACTTGACTTTTAACTTGATATTTACAAACCCTCCATGGGGCAAAAAAATTGATAAGACAGATAAAGAAAGGTTTGCT
>JAYSWI010000185.1:0-2252 GCA_043718125.1 Flavobacteriales bacterium | reverse complement strand
CTCCTAAGGAAAGGGTGATGGAGCCTTCGGTCACTTCATAGTCTTCGCGCCCTGCAAGCACTGCTGCAAGAGTTGATTTTCCTGAACCATTAGGTCCCATGATGGCGTGGACTTCTCCAGCTTTTACTTCAAGTGAAAGTCCGCGCAGAATTTCCTTTTCTCCAATCTTCGCGTGTATGTTTTTTATTGATATCATATTCATTTTTTCTTCTTCGCCTTTGCAGGAATTTTGTATCCAATTATTTTTCTTTTTGCCTTTACCCAATGTATATCTTGAATTTTTTTCAGTAGAAAACGAAATGAGTCATCGAGTTTTTCATCCAGCAGTTTTATCTCTTTCTTCAGGTCTGAGTTATTGGTAAGCAATGCGCGGTAAAGTGTGAAGGCACGCATGATTTCGATGTTTACCTGAATAGCTTTTTGCGATTTGAGAACTGATGAAAGCATTGCAACGCCTTGCTCTGTGAAGGCCATTGGATTTACAGAAGAGTGTTTCAAATTTGACAAACGTGGAGCGATTTCAATCAGGCTAATCTTTTCGAGATTAGTAAGCACGAACATGAAGTCTTCTGGAAATCTTTCGCTGTTCCTTTTCACTTGCTCTTTCAATCGTTTGGTCTCAACTTCATAAAGAATTGCCAAGTCTTGGTCAACCATAACTCTATGTCCCCGGAATTCAAAAATCAGGGATTGATAATCTGGTTTTATGAGTGCTATATTCATTCTGCTTTTCATGAACTGGTCGCAAATTGCGACCAGTTTAATTATTGTATTACAGTTGGTTATGGGGAACTGGTCGCAAATTGCGACCAGTTCACATGTTTAATTTCGAGGTGGTCGCAATTTGCGACCACCTTTTGTTTGCTCTTTGCTAATCTGATTTTTCAAGTTCAAGAGTTGGTCACAAATTGTGACCGTTTCAACAATCATTTTTACCCCACACTTCCTTCCAACGAAATCGCCAACAACTTCTGCGCTTCCACCGCAAACTCCATTGGCAGTTTGTTCAACACTTCTTTCGCGTATCCATTTACTATCATGCTGATGGCTTGCTCCATATTGAGGCCACGTTGGAGGCAATAAAAGAGTTGGTCTTCGCCAATTTTAGAAGTGGTGGCTTCATGCTCCACCATCGCTGTTTTGTTTTTTACTTCGATGTATGGGAAAGTGTGCGCACCACATTTGTCTGTCATCAATAATGAATCGCATTGAGAAAAATTTCTTGCGTTTTCTGCACTCTTGTTTATCTGTACCAATCCGCGATAGGAGTTTTGGCTTTTGCCTGAACTAATTCCTTTCGAGATGATGGTGCTTTTCGTGTTGCGGCCAATGTGAATCATCTTCGTTCCTGTGTCGGCTTGCTGATAATTATTGGTTACTGCAACTGAATAAAATTCACCCACACTGTTGTCCCCCTTCAAAATGCACGATGGATATTTCCAGGTGATTGCACTTCCTGTTTCTACCTGCGTCCAACTTATTTTCGAATTCACTCCGCCACACATTCCGCGCTTGGTTACGAAGTTGAACACACCGCCTTTTCCTTCTTTATCACCCGGATACCAATTCTGCACGGTGCTGTATTTTATTTCTGCATTGTCCATTGCTATGAGTTCAACCACTGCTGCGTGCAACTGATTCTCATCGCGACTTGGTGCAGTGCATCCTTCCAAATAACTCACATAACTATCTGCATCGGCAACAACGAGCGTTCGCTCAAATTGACCAGTGCCGCCTTCGTTTATTCTGAAATAGGTTGAAAGCTCCATCGGGCAACGAACACCTTTTGGTATGTAACAAAACGAACCATCGGTGAAGACAGCGGAGTTCAATGCAGCATAAAAATTATCGGTGCGTGGCACAACAGTACCCATGTATTTCTTTACTAACTCAGGGTGCTCTTTTACCGCATCGCTCATGCTGCAAAAAATGATTCCAAGCTCGCCCAATTTTTCTTTGAATGAAGTAGCAACAGAAACCGAATCCATCACAAAATCTACCGCGACACCTTTCAAACGTTTTTGTTCTTCAAGGGAAATTCCCAGCTTGTCCATAGTCTTGCGCAACTCAGGGTCGAGTTCATCAAGAGAATTCAGTTGCACTTTTTTCTTTGGAGCGCAGTAGTATGATATGGCTTGAAAATCTGGCTTCGTGTAATGAACATGCGCCCAAGTTGGCTCTGTCATTTTTTGCCAAATTGCAAATGCTTCGAGTCTCCATTTGAGCAACCACTCAGGCTCTTCTTTCTTTTT
>JAYSWI010000184.1:0-2261 GCA_043718125.1 Flavobacteriales bacterium | reverse complement strand
TTTGCTCAACAGCACCATCAAAATGCAAAGTGATAAACGAATAATAATTAAGCAAGGAGGATATTTGGATTCGCAATTCGGAACATTTACTGCTGCCTGCCCCGATCAGTTTTGGCGAGGCATAGAAGTTTGGGGGCAATTTAATTTGGTTCAGAACCCTACCAATCAAGGCAGAGTGAGCATTACAAAAAGTACACTCATCGAAAATGCACATCGGGGTTTGTTGTTTGCAAAAAGTAATGGCTCTACAAACACAGTGGAAACTTATGGAGGTGGTTATGGCACCATTGAAGAATCGACATTTAAGAACAACAGGCAAGATGTTTATTTTAGTAAATACCCAGGCACTGCTTCTTTAAATTACGACAACATCACCAGCTTTAAAATGTGTAATTTTCTGACTAATAGCAATGCGAATTTCGGATACACACCAAACTTAACTATGAAATCAAGAATAGGCTTGTACAAAGTAAATAAAGTGGGCTTTAGCGGTTGCAAAATTCAAAACCAACACCAGCAATGGGTCAGCGCTTATCCATTGGCTTATGGTATTGAAGCTATAGATTCACCATTTTTGTTCACCAATAGTGCATTGGGTGGGTCATCGGTTGAGGGTGTTATTGAAGGCTTGTCCTATGGCATATACAGCACCGGCACCAATTCATTTTATAATCATCAAATCAACAATTCCATTTTTAATTGTTATAGGGGTATATATGCTTTGGGAATGTCTAGCGGAGCTGCTATCAGAAATAATTCCTTTTATAGCATTGCCAACACACCATTTGGTTTTGACGAGGTGCCTGCTATATTTCTTGACACTTACGAGTGGGACAACTACATCAACTATCTGAACCTGTTTGACTCCAATGCAAAAAATGCCTATGGGGTTTATGTAGAAGCTTCTGCCGGTATAGTGCAAGTGATAAACAATTATTTTAATATTGATTGCGCCCCCAATGTCTTTACCGTTGGTTTATATGTACACCAAAATGGAGTGTATCCAAATGATGTAGTAGGAAACTACTTTGGTAATATGACCTTTGGATGTCGCTTTTTCAACGCCAATAGATTATTGAACTATGGCCTCCAATTCTCTTGCAACCACTTCGAGAATAACAGCTCCGATGTGGATGTAGAAGTAAAACCGGGCACCACCAATATCAACACTCAATTTGGAATAAAACCAATTATTGGAAATGTTGGCGGACACAAAAGCCGAGGCAATGATTTTTGGAATTCGCAATCATCACTATCATATGACGACATGCGCCTCGGTTCGCAGATGCAAACTTTTACTTATGTATATGTGGTGGGTGAATTACACCCTAATGAGGTGAGTCCTGCAATTAATGATATAACATGGAATGATGCCTTACCTTATAATGATTGCAATTATGACTACCAAGGGTCACAAATAGCTCCATTGCAAGAAAAAATAGATGTGTATGAAGGCATGCAAACAATGTACGCAGCCATGGTGGATGGCGGCAACACCAATGCTGCACTTACCGAAGTGGAACTTGCAGAATATGCAGATGCGCTTGAATTGTATTACAACCTGATGCTGATGTCACCGGCACTTAGCCGCGAAGTATTGATGGAAGCCATTGAGAAAGAATATGAACTGCCCTCCGTTCTTCTCACCATCATATTGGCCAGCAACCCAAGTGTTGCTAAAGATCCTTTGCTACAACAATCATTGGACGATAGGATATTGCCCCTTACAGAATATCAACGCAATATGATAGACCAGGGCCTATTTATCACCAGCACAAAGGAGCAAGCAGAGGGAACAATGGCCGATGCCCTGCAAGAAATAAACAACATGCTTGCCTTTGAATACAGCCGCATTTATGAAGACGAAACCATCACCGACAAAGCCTCTTTGTATGAGTCGTTGATAATGATGCTGCCCTCTGACCCAAGCAGCACTTGGATGCGTGTGCAATGGTTGGCCAATCAAGGGCGAAATGCAGATGCAATGGCTTTGGGCCAAGCACTAATAAATTCTCTAACCACAATCAATCCCATGAAACGTGATGGCCAAACCTATTTGGATTTGTTGCCCATGAAAGCGCTGCTTGAAAACACGGAAGAAGCCACCTTGACCACCACAGAAATATCCGACTTGGAGTTGTTGCTTGATGTGGCTATGCCCAATACTTATGGCCTCGCGGTGCAGCTCTTAACCGCTTATAGCGATTACGAATACCATGAGCCAACAGGCTACGAAGAATTGGTAACACTACATTCTTTGC
>JAYSWI010000183.1:0-2265 GCA_043718125.1 Flavobacteriales bacterium | reverse complement strand
CATGATAAAATGGGAAAAAAGGATCTTCATTTGAGCAAGCGGATTGCCCCACAATATTTTTTTGGAAGAGTATAGAAAATAAACAACACCAAATTATTTTTTGAATGGTGCAATGTGCGTTGATGAAAAACAAAGTAGGTAAATGTGGATAATGAATGTAAACTTGAAGACAACAATACAACGCAGAAAGACAATTCCTTTGGCCTCAAGAAAACATATTTTAAATTTTTTAGTATTTATTCTCCTGTTTCAGTCACAGAGCGGATATGCGCAGCTCACGATATCGGAAGCATGTACCAAAAACAATTCTGTACTTGAGGATTTCGAAGGCGACTATGAAGATTTTATTGAGTTGCAAAACGCATCATCAACTGCTATTTCACTTTTGGGATACAGCATAGCAGATGGCAATGAGTCGCAGCAGTTTTGGCCCTTTCCAGATGTGCTTCTTGGCCCGTATGAATTTTTAATTGTTTTTGCATCGGGCAAAAGCCTCAATGCACCAGAATTTCATACGCATTTTAAATTGCGCAGTGCTGGTGATGTTTTGTATTTAATGCACAACGGCCAAGTGGATTCGTTCACCATTCCAACACTCCGGTCTGATGATAGTTATGGCGTGGAAACCACCAGCGGAGAACTCAAGTATTTTGATATTCCGTCTCCGGATGCGGCCAATAACTCAGAATCGTTCAATGGTTATTGCGAGCCACCTATAGTGTCAGTGGCATCTGGGTTTTATTCATCTTCACAAACCATAATTTGTTCGCAAAATGATGCTGAAATATTTTTTGCAACAGCCGGAAATAATCCACTCGAATTTGGTCAGTTATACAACACTCCTATTGTAATTGACACCACCACCACTTTCCGTTTTGTTGCTAAATCGAGCGGGCTAATTCCATCCGAAATAATTACACGTACCTATTTTATTGAAGAGGAAAAATACATGCCAATGTTGAGCATTACTGCTGAGCCCAATTTATTATTTGACGCTGATACCGGATTGTATATGATGGGACCCAATGCGGAACTCGATTGGCCTTTTCTTGGTGCAAATTTTTGGAACAACAAACACATTGTGGCACACATAGAATATTTCGAAAACGGAATTTCTATTTTCAACCAAGGTTGTGAGTTGCGCATGCATGGTGGCAAGGCGGCTAGAACAAAACCACAACATCCGCTGAGATTGATAGCCAAGAAAAAATATGGTGTGGCATATTTCAACCACGATCTGATTCCTTTAAAACCGCAAAAGCGGTACAAAAAAATTGTGTTGCGCAATGGGGGAAGTGATTGGAACAACATCCATTTCACGGATGGATTTATTCAGCAAGAAATTTTGCGCAGCGCAACAGATTTGGATTGTAAAGGCTCCGAACCAGTTGTTGTTTTTATCAATGGAAAATATTTTGGTGTTCATGATTTCCAAGAAAAAATTGACGAAGAATTTTGTAGATCCAATAACAATATTTCCTCTGAACATTCTGTAACGCTTTTGGAGGATGAAGACATTGCGCTTTTAGGCAACCATATCGAGTTTGACGCCATGGTCGATTTTTTTGAATACACCGATTTGAGTATTGAATCGAATTTTGAGTTGGCGGCTGAGATGTTAGACATCAACAGTTTTGTGGATTATATGATAGCGGAATTGTATTGGAACAATTATGATTGGCCTGCCAACAACGTGAAGTATTACAAAAGCAATGCTCCAAATAGCAAGTGGCGTTTCATCCTTTTTGATTTTGACGTGTCGATGAATTCGGTGGGTTTTGTAAATGAAAACTCGGATAATCTTGAACGAATTTTGAATGATTTTGAAGATTTTAAATTGGTCAAGTTGTTTGTTGCGCTTCTTGGTAATGCAGAACTTAAAAGGCAATTCATCAACCGATATGCCGACTTGGTGAATACGGATTACGCATCAGAAAAACTGACACAAGACTTTTCGAAGCATATAGAATATGTGGAGTCTGAAATGCATCATCACTTTGGACGTTGGGGCGGAAGTGTGGACTGGTGGTGGTACTACTGGCTTACACCCAAGGCATTTCAATATTTGCAAAACAGAGCACCAATTTCACTCAATCAAGTGCAAGAAAATTTTGTTCTTGAAGGTCAATATCAATTGCAATTGGATGTATGGCCACACAATGCCGGGTCCATTCATTTGAATACTTTGTCCCTTCATTCGTTTGATTGGGAAGGAACTTATTTTAAGAATGTGCCGATTGAGATACTAGCAAATTCGAATTTCGG
>JAYSWI010000182.1:0-6556 GCA_043718125.1 Flavobacteriales bacterium | reverse complement strand
TCATCATCCGAACTAATATCCGAAATGTATGCAGTGGCAGTGGTGTAACTCGCGCCCATTATTCCGGCCAATATTCTGCCTAAAAAAAGCCAACCAATGGTGGGCGCAACAGATAAAAGAATGTAATCCAACCCAAACCCAAATAGCGATGCCAGCAACACTGGCCTTCGCCCATATCTATCACTAAGATTTCCTAAGACTGGCGAAAACAAGAACTGACTAATTGCAAAACCAAACATCATCCAACCACCAATAACGGCAGCACGGCTAATGTCGCAGCCTTCCATATTCATTATCAAATCGGGGAAAACGGGAATGATGATTCCAAAACTGATGGAATCAATAAGTGCTGTGATCAGAATAAAAATGATGGCGGGTTTACGCTTTGTCACTTGTGTTTTTGTTTTTCTTGCAGGGCGAAAATAGATGGGATAATGTGGATGCCAATTGTGCTATTCTCGAAGTCTCTAAAGAAAAAAACCCATTTCAATAGTTCAATTAACCTTGAATTACTTCTGACTAACGAGACACTTCGCTCACATGGCATGACAAAGAGGATGACTCCCTTTTTGCGCACAGAAATCGCAGAATTACACAGAAAATTTTTCAGTCAATGCATAAATAAATTAGCCTCAGATTGGATTTGCTGCATGAAAATTTCATGTTCTGATTTCCATCAATAAATTTTTGAAATAGCAATAATTCTGCACATTGTTGCTATTTCCGGCAAGAGTAATCGCGATGCGATTTGAGTCTCAAATCAGAAAAATTTATTTTGAATACATTGATAAACAATGTCGCTTCATTCTAGGGTCCAACAAAAATATTATGCGATGTGCAAACCATTCGAAACATGCGCTTCGGGTTGTATCAAAATAACGCTTTCATCGGCTTGCACCGCTCCCAGCACAAGGCATTCACTCATAAACGGGCCTATTTGTTTTGGTGGAAAATTGACTACTGCTACTATTTGTTTGCCCACAAGTTCATCCGCTGCGTAGTGCGTGGTGATTTGCGCGCTGCTTTTTTTTATTCCCAACTCCTTTCCGAAATCAATTTCAAGTTTGTATGCCGGCTTGCGGGCCTCCAGAAATATTTCAGCCTTTTTGATGGTGCCGGTTCTGATGTCTAGCTTTTGAAAATCGGATATGGTGAGCATTTATTAAAAATATTTGTTTGTCAGTGCGTTCAATGCTACGAACAATTTTAGCTAGTTTTCGCAAAACAAAGAACATAAATGTCGCAATTTTTCAGTTGAAAAAGATGGCTGGCATTCAAAACAAATCCTAATTCGATTCGTTCACTTTCCGATGCAACTACCTTTCGCACTTCTAAATAATTTATGATGTCCTTTCGATTTTTTATTTCAATCCTGTTGACTTTGTGTTCAACAGTAGTTTTTGATTCATGCAATTTCAACAAAGACTATTCAGGTGAAATACACCGACTCGACTCGCTGGTGACAAGCCTTGATTCTGCTGCAAACATTTTTGCCCAAGTAAATGTGGACACTTTAAAAGCAATGCAGACCACCACAGAAAGTCAATTGGCATACATACAGAAAAACTTTGTGGGGGAAATGCGCAGAGACATTGCCGCTGTGGCAGGCGAATACAAAGTGAACCGCAAACTGCTGGAGCAAACGGCTGAAAAAATAGAGAGCGGAAGAAAAGAAACGCTCTTTACCAAAGAGCAATTGACCCATCTAAAACAAGCCATAGTAGAGAAAGCAACACACGATGCAGCAGGCAACAAAATGGACCAGAAGTATATTCTGAAAGCCCTTGGTCGCGAAAGACAAGAGGCAGGAATGTTGTTAAAAGGCAAAACAGTTTTACCAGAGAATGCAAGGAAAGCCAAAGAAAAATTTCTGCTTTTGTATCCAAAGATGCAGTTTTGGGTGGACAGCATTCCTGCTCTGGTACAAAAAGTAGAAGTGAGCAGCTAGTCCTTTGGGTTATTGATGTTAGGTACATTTATTTTGAATACGAAAACCTGTTGAACGAACTAAGTAGAATCAAATCATAAGCAAATTTTTGCTAAAGAAAAAAATGAAGAATCTGAAATATATTTTAGTGTTGATGTTCGCAATGTGCAGGTTCGTTTCATTGGCTCAAACCGACATCGACTTGGCAGAATATTATTATGGCCAAGGGCAATTTGAACAAGCCAAACTCTATTACGAAAAGTTGTACAAGACCAACAAAACACAGCGTGTTTATGCCAACTATTTGGGCACTTTAATAGCACTCAAAAATTTTGAAGAAGCTGAAGGCATGGTGAAGAAGAAGATAAAAGACAACAGCAAAGATGGAATTGGATATGTGAATCTTGGCGAACTATACAAAAAATTTGAAAAACCTGATGAAGCCAAAAAGCAATTTGAGGAAGCCATAAAAAAAGTAGAGCCAACTCGCAGCAATATCACACGCCTTGCCACCGAATTTGAAAACATCAATGAGTTTGACTACTCATTACAAACTTATCAAAAAGGAAAAGACCAAGCCAAAGACGGTTACAGTTACACTTTCGAAATAGCCAAAGCACA
Source organism: Flavobacteriales bacterium (assembly GCA_043718125.1). GTDB lineage: Bacteria > Bacteroidota > Bacteroidia > Flavobacteriales_D > Sanyastnellaceae > JANNVZ01. The sequence continues at coordinate 4,008 of JAYSWI010000182.1, read as the reverse complement.
GGGCAATCTTGGAGACTTTTCGGGCATGTCTGATTCCTATTTGGACTTGATAGTAGAAGAGCCTGCCTATCTCCAAACGGTTCAAAATTCTTTCAATAGGACGCTCAATCTTTTGGAAAATGAAGAGAATCAAAACATGCTGAAAGCCAAGTTGCTAAAGCGAACACAACTAAAACCAGAAGAAACTTTATATAGCGAAATGTTGGTATGGCTGTTCATGCAAAAAAAGGATTTCGCCTCTGCATTTAATCAAGTTACGGGCCTTGACAAACGGCTTTCAGAAAATGGATACCGGATAATAAATCTTGCATCGTTGGCACGCAACAATAAAGACTACGAAACATCGCTGAAAGCATATCAATATGTAGTTGAAAAAGGGCCTCAATCTGAATATTATGTGACAGCAAAAATTGAAAAATTGCAGGTGATGAAGGAGCAACTATTGCTGAAACCCGGTATTGATAAAAGTGCATATTTAGCGCTTGAGGTAGAATATAAATCATCGTTAGAGCAAGTTGGTCGCAATGCGGAAACGGCTATCATGATGAAGGAACTTGCGCATGTTCAGGCCTTCTATTTGGACAAAAGCGAAGAGGCTGTTGCCCTTCTTCGCGAAGCAATTCAATTGCCGGGTCTCTACTCAAAAACGCAAGCCGTATGCAAATTAGAATTGGGCGACATTCTTGTTTTTAGAAATGAAGTTTGGGAAGCATCACTTTTATTTTCTCAAGTAGAACTAGACTTCAAAGAGGACATACTTGGCAGCGAGGCAAAGTTTCGCAATGCCCGTGTGAGTTATTTCACAGGCGATTTTGAATGGGCACAGGGTCAACTGGATGTGCTGAAAGCTTCCACTTCGAAATTGATTTCCAATGATGCCATTGACCTGTCATTGCTTATCACCGACAACTTCAACCTTGACACCACCAAAGTACCTATGCAACAATATGCCCGAGCGGATTTGTTGAACTATCAAAATAAATTTGAGTTGGCCAACATCTCGTTAGATTCCATTACCGCTGCATTCCCACAACATACTTTGGTTGATGAAATAAAAATATTGAAGGCCAGCATGTGCATGAAACAAGGCAAATTCGAAGAGGCCAAAATCATCTATCAAAACCTTGTGGACTTTCATTTCATGGACATCACTGCTGACGATGCACTTTTCAAACTTGCAGAAATGAATCAATATATTTTTGCCGATATACCTAAGGCCATGGAGTTGTATGAAAAAATAATCATTGAATTTCCGGGTAGCCTTTTTGTGGTGGAGGCACGCAAGCGATATCGCGAATTGCGTGGCGATGCCATCAACTAGTGCATTGTTCCTAACATTGCATTCATCGCATCACATCATATCAATCAATCATAAAAACAAATAAAAAATGGATAATTTCAATAACAAATCTCAAACAGAAATTTTAGACTTCACAAAAGATTTAGCAATAGAGCGAAAATTTTTCGCATCCGTATTCACATACATGGGTGCGGGACTCATCATCTCAGGCATTGTGGCCTACTTGCTCGGAATTGTTTTTGTACAACAATGGATTCCGATATTGATCACTGAAAGCGGTGGCATGTCCATATTTGGATATGTGATCATGTTTGCACCTCTCATCTTCACTTTGTTGATGGGTCGGTTGATGGAGCGTGCTTCGCTCAATGTGTTGATGGCTTCTTTCAGTGCCTTTGCAATTGTGATGGGCATGAGTTTGTCCACCATTTTTATGATATATACCAGCGCCAGTATTCTTACCATCTTCTTCGTTACTGCCGGCACATTTGGGTTGTTCGCTTTCCTTGGCTATACCACAAAACTAGATCTCACCAAACTTGGAATGATATGCGGAATTGGATTTATGGCCCTGATTGCTGTGTCACTGCTCAACTTCTTTTTCTTCAAAAGCGAAAGGCTGGACTACATCATGAGTGGCATAGGAGTGCTTTTAGTAGTTGGTCTTGTAGCGTACAAAATGCAACACCTGAAAAACATAGCTGCTGGCCTTGAGTATGGCGATGCGAATTACACCAAACGCGCACTTATCGGTGCATTTATGCTGTATATCTCATTCATCAATTTATTTATGATGTTGCTTCGTTTGTTTGGCAGAAGAAATTGAATATTTTTTTTTCTAGAAAAATAAAAGCCGGCTCAAACAATAAGAGTCGGCTTTTTTTGTAAATCAAGAATCACAATTTCAACAGCTTCAGAACGGAAGTTGTTTTTTCATCTGCAATTTGCAGCGTATAAATACCAGCGTTAAGCATTGAAACATCTATGCGAGATTTGCTACTGTTGATATTCGAAATGAGTACCACACGCCCTATGCTATCCAACATTTTTAGTTGTATAGTTTCATTGGAATTGGTCTGCACAAAAATTTGGTTTTCCATCGGATTCGGGAATGCCACAAGCTGAATAGAATTTCCCTCCGCTACTGCACTGCAATCATCCACAATAAGAATATCACTTGCAGCACCAGTGCATCCAAATTCATCAGTATAGACATATTGTATTAGCTGCGACCCCCACAAAGTGATGGAAGGAACGAACTCATTATTTACAATTCCATTTCCAAAAAAACTCCCTCCAACAGGCTCTGCTGAGAGTGGCAGCGGGCTGGATAGATCGCAGATAATATTTTGAGTAAGATTAAATATCACACTCGGGGTTTGATGCACTGTTACAAAAAAAGAAGCGGTATCCACACATCCATTTATGTCAGTGCCAATCACCATTATGTCAACACTAGCGAAGGGTGCAACTACTAAAACGGAATCTGTTCCTCCCATACTCCACTGGTAGCTTTCAGCTCCATGCGCCACCAAGTGGGCTGCATCCAAATAGCACACTGCACTATCGCCTGTGATGAAAATTTCGGGCAATGATTGAACGTCAATTTCGTAGAGAAGAGTGGTTGAACAATTCTCTTCATTTGTTGCTATTAAATTAAGTGTTGTGTCCTGTGTTGCTATAAAAATGATCGCATCATCAATTGTTCCATCTCCCCAAACATAATCCGATGCTCCAGATGCTGTGTATGTAATTACATCGCCAATGCAAGGTGTCATATCGCCATCAATCAATATTGAAAATGAATTGAAAACTTCTATTTCAATTTCTTCGAGTGTGGAACAACCATTGCCGTCCGTGCCGACCACATACACCATCGTGGTTTCTTCAGGCGTTATGTACAAGGAATCTGCAGAGGATGCATCCTGCCATAAATAAGATGAAGCGCCTTGAGCATAAATCACGGTGCTTTCTCCGGGGCACAATGAAACATTGCCCGTCAATAAGATTTCAGGTAATTGATTGACCACAATTTCAATTTCTGCAACGTTGCTGCATCCAAATTCATCAGTGCCTTCCACCAAGATAGTTTCACTTTCTGTAGCAATAAAATTATTGATTGCCTCCATTGTATTGTTGCTCCAATTGTAGTTCAGCGCACCTGAAACGCTCAGGCTGACAATTTCTCCTGCACAAAATTCTGTTTGTCCTTCAATAGTCAAAATGGGTAATTGATGAATGACTATTTCTACTTCTGTTTCATCACTGCAGTCAAATTCATCGGTTACAATTACACTTATTGTTTGTGTATTTAGGAAAGAAAAAGTTGCAACTGTGTTCGTATTTTCATTGCTCCACAAAATGTTTGGTGCGCCTCCGGCAGTAAGCACAGTAGTTTCTCCAGTGCACATTTCGAAATCACCACTAATTGTGGCAACAGGATTTTGGTGTACCTCAATGAACAATTCTGCATAACCTTGACATCCAAAACCATCATTGCCAACCACACTGATAAGCACATCCACTTCTGGCGAAATACTAATAGCATTACTAAAACTTCCGGTGCTCCACTGGTTGTTAGTGGCTCCAAAAACTTGCAGGTAGGCGAATTCGTTCTGGCATATCTCTGCATTTCCTGTAATGGTCAGTATTGGATCGTCATGCACATCCACATCCACACATTGGGTAGTTGCACAGTCGTTTAGATC
>JAYSWI010000181.1:0-2274 GCA_043718125.1 Flavobacteriales bacterium | reverse complement strand
CCATTCTAAGTCCAAAATAGTTTTTGGACTATTTTGAACTAAGAATTGGTATGATACAATCCGCGATGGCCATGCAACTGAGGTAGATGACTTTTTTTTTCACACCTCTTCAAGCATGAAAAAAGGTCACACCTGATGTGCGACCTCTATATCCTTTTTATTCGAATATTTGTTCTAATTTATTGCTTCACACCCGCCAAATCCAACATGAAGGCATATTCCAAGGCGACTTCCTTCAATGCCTCGAAACGGCCACTCTTTCCACCATGTCCTGCTTCCATGTTGCAATGAAAGACAAGGACATTTTTATCCGTTTTCATCTCACGCATTTTTGCAATGTACTTAGCCGGCTCCCAATATTGTACCTGACTGTCCCAATAGCCAGAGGTGACTAATATGTTCGGATAATTTTTCGCTTCGATATTGTCATAAGGAGAATAGGATTTCATATAGTCATAATATTCCTTATTTTTTGGGTTTCCCCACTCGTCAAACTCGAAAGTGGTAAGTGGAATTGTTTCGTCAAGCATGGTGGTAACTACATCTACAAATGGCACTGCACTGACGATACCTGCCCACAAATCGGGGCGCATATTGGTGACAGCACCCATCAATAAACCCCCGGCACTTCCACCCATTGCAAACAATTTGTCCTTTGCGCTATATTTATTGTTCAGCAAGAAATCGCCACAATCAATGAAGTCTGTAAACGTATTTTTCTTCTTTAGCAATTTACCATCCTCATACCAAAATCTACCCATCTCTTGGCCACCGCGTATGTGCGCAATGGCATAAACAAAACCACGATCCAGCAATGACAAACGTGAAGAAGAAAACCCTGCATCCATGCTTGCCCCATAAGAACCATAGGCATACAACAGGGTGGGTGCTGTGCCATCTATTTTAGTTCCTTTTTTGTACACAATGCTAACTGGAATTTTCGCACCATCACTTGCAGTTACCATCACTCTTTCGCTTGCATAATTTTCAGGGTTGTGTCCACCAACTACTTCTGTTTGCTTCATCAACTTGCGATCTTTTGAAGTCATGTTGTAGTCGTAAGTGCTGGCAGGTGTGGTCAAACTGCTATATCCATAACGCAATGTTTCTGTATTGTAATCGGGGTTTGCTCCAACTCCTGCGCTGTAGGCAGGATCTTGAAATGGCAAATAATATTCGCTCTTGTCCGACCATTTGATAATGCGCATTTGTGTGAGTCCATTTTTTCTTTCGTCCACCACCAAATAGTCCCTAAATATTTCAATCCCTTCAAGCAACACGTCATCGCGATTGCCAATTACCTCTTTCCAATTCTCTTTAGTAGTGGCATTTTCAGATGTCTCCATCAACCTGAAATTTTTCGCATTCCAATTGGTTGAAATGTAAAATTTATCACCATAATGGTCGATGCTATACTCGTGCTTTTCTTCGCGTGGTTGTATCACCTGCCAAACGCCATTTGGGTTTGCTGCTTCTACTACGCGGTATTCAGTACTCAGTGTTTGGTTGCTACCAATCACCATGTATTTTTTACTTTTTGTTTTGTAAACGAAGCAGGAGAACTCTTCATCTTTTTCTTCATACACTAAGTCATCAGCGGCTTGTTCCGTACCCAAAGTATGTTTCCATATTTGAAATTCGCGCAGGGTTATTGGATCCTTCACTACATAAAAAACGGTTTTGTTGTCTGCCGCCCAAGAAGGACTTCCTGCTATTCCTTTTATTTTGTCCTTCAACACTTCGCCAGTTTCAATATTTTTGAACGAAGCGGTATAAACTCTGCGACTTACGATGTCCTCGCTGTAACACATTAGTTTGTTGTCGTCACTTACATCCACTCCGCCAAGTGCCCAGTAATCATGACCAGCGGCATGTGCAGGCCCATCTATTAGCACCTCTTCCTTGCCGCTTTCCATGTTGTCTTTTTTGCGACATTGAAAGGCATAGTCCTTTCCAGCCTCAAAGCGGGTATAGTACATATAGCCATTGTCCTTTACCGGCACACTTTGGTCATCTTCCTTAATGCGGCCTTTCATTTCTTCGAACAATTTGGTTTGAAAAACATCGGTATGAGCCATTACCTTTTTGGTGTATTCGTTCTCTGCATTCAAATATTCAAGCACGTCTTTGGTCTGTTGATCCCGTGTGCTGTCTGGTGCATTTTTTTGCTCATCGCTGAGGCGCATCCAATAGTAATTGTCTATGCGTGCATCACCATGTTCAGTGATGGTAAAGGGATTTTTTTTAGCCATAGGTGATGGTGGAAGTTCTCTT
>JAYSWI010000019.1:0-8737 GCA_043718125.1 Flavobacteriales bacterium | reverse complement strand
TATAGGCGACTACACAAGGCCTGGATGTAGTAAGTGTGATTGCGCGCCCATTCGAGAATGAAGTCAACACTGGCTGCTGATATTCTTTTTCTACCTTGCTTGAAATGATGAATGATGAAATCGGAATATGAAACTGGTGGAACACTTTCGAGTTGCAGTATCTCGGCACTTTGGTAAAACGGCCGGCTATGACTTCCGAACATGCTTGCCATAATTTGCTGATGGCTTCCGGAAAAAATAAAGCGCACATATTTGCTGTGCTGAACAATGGAACGTAGTATCGCTTCTATGTTTTTCTCTTTGTATTGTGTTATTTGCTGAAACTCGTCCAGCGCGACCACTACCTGTTTCTTTTGGTTTTCGAGGTAATGAAAAATTTGTTCAAGTGTGGATTGCGTGGCTTGCCTCGGCTGCATGTCGAACGTGAGAGAAGGTGTTCCCGTCATCTCATCTAATTGCAAAGCGGGGCGCAATGATGCAAATGCGGTGTGAACCAGTTTGAGTGCTCTCTCAGGCCGGCTATCTAGTTTTCCCAATATGTTTTTTGCAAGCAGTTGAATCAATTCTTTCAATGAAGCGGTTCCAAAAATGTCAATATAAAAAAACGGTATTCTGCGTTTTTGTAGATAATGCTGCGAATGACGGATAAGTCCCGTTTTGCCCATGCGTCTAGGCGACATGATTACTAGGTTGCGGTTGCTGCGAACTGCATTAAGGATTTTGGCAAGTTCCTTTTCGCGGTCGCAGAAGTACTCAGGACCGAGGTAGGCTTTTACTGCAAAGGGGTTTTCATAAGTGTCCATATCAATTGAAAATTTTGAAGGCCAAACATAGCGCATAGTGCGTGGCGCAAAATGCGCCATAAGAATTTTTCAAGAAATATTATACTGGTTACGTGGATTTACAAACACAAGGTTTGGCTTCACATCTTTATTTGGTTGGGCGAATAGTTTTTAGATAACAGAAAAAATAGACATGAAATATTACGCAAAATGCGTAACGCATTTTGCGCAAAAATGAAATTGTGCTACTTCACCTCACTCCATATTCTCAGCTCCCACAGAGTTCAAACAATTGAAATCCATTATGCTACATACTGCGCCAACAGTATCATGCCTTATCAGTGTCTTGAATATCTGCCATCCCCTGCACGGGTAAATACCTCCACCACCGCACTTACCTGTGTGTTTTGCGAAGCCGACTTGATTCATATCTTTTGCTATTGCACAATGCCAACGGAAATATTTTCTGTTTATATATTTACCGAAATATTTAAACAAAATGAATTTGTTTTCCATTTCACAATTGCAACAATTTTCGGGTATAAAAGCGCATACGATACGTGTTTGGGAACAGAGGTATAATGCGCTTTCGCCTAGTCGCACGGAAGGCAACACGCGGTATTATGACAACACCCAACTGCGGAGATTGCTGAACATCACAAGTCTAATGCACTCTGAATTTAAAATTTCTGAGTTGTGTGGCATGCGCGATAATCAGCTATTCAAATTACTAGCATCACAACAAGGAGAATCAGAACTGACAGCAGCGAAGAATAAATATTATTTGTCTCAATTGATTTCTTCCGGAATGAGTTTCAATGAAAAACTTTTCGAAGAAACATTCACAAACTGCACTCAAAATTTGGGCTTACGGAATGCTTATACAAAAGTGATATATCCTTTGCTGGTGCGTCTTGGCCTGATGTGGGCCAACAATTCTATGCCCGCAATACAAGAGCATTTCATCAGCAATCTTTTGCGTCAGAAACTATCTGCCGCCATCAACTTACTGCCTTTGCCAAAATCTCAAGCCACTAGTTGGCTGCTTTTTTTACCCGAAAATGAATTTCACGAAGTGGGACTATTACTATCTCATTTTCTGATTCGGCAATCGGGCGAACGTGTTATTTACTTGGGAGGTAATGTTCCAATAACCGCTCTTACAGCGGCTGCAAAGGATTTGTCGCCCACCAATATTTTGCTGTTTTTGGTGCGCAATTTTGAAGTTGAAGAGTCGCAGTCCACGCTGAACATACTTTCAAAACATTTCAACAAAACTAACATCCATGTTGCAGGTAGCGAAAAACTTTTGGGGCAATTATCAATGGGAAGGAAAGTATTCTGGATGCGATCTGTTGAGGAATTAGAAAACAAATTGCGAGAGAAATAGCCACAACTATATATATCACCAAAAACAAAAATGTCGAAGATTATCATTATAGGTGCAGGTTTTTCAGGACTAAGCGCATCAGCTTATTTGTCAGCCGCTGGCCATGAGGTGCACGTGTTTGAAAAAAACGAAAGCGTTGGAGGCAGGGCAAGACAATTTAGCACGGAGTCAGGATATGTTTTCGATATGGGACCCAGTTGGTATTGGATGCCAGAAGTTTTTGAAAATTTCTTTGCTCACTTTGGATTTTCAACTTCGGACTTTTATGATCTGAAATTGTTGAATCCCTCATTCGATGTGGTATACAGTGAAAATGAAACTTTAAGCATACCAGCAAATTTTGACGAGCTATGTCTGCTATTTGAAGCAATGGAAAATGGTAGTGCCAGCCGCCTTCGAATTTTTATGACAGAGGCCGAAAGCAAATACAAACTCGCAATGGAAAATTTGGTACATAAGCCCGGGCTTTCGATAACAGAATTTGCAGATTCGAATTTGTGGAAGGGCCTTTTCCTGCACACTGTTTTTTCATCATTGAGCAAACATGTACACAAATATTTTAAGCACCCCAAGTTGATCGTCTTGATGGAATTTCCAGTTTTGTTTTTAGGCGCAACACCACAAAAGACACCTGCCTTGTATAGTTTGATGAATTATGCAGGTTTGAAATTGGGCACATGGTATCCACAAGGCGGTTTCGGAGCTGTCACAAATGCCATGCGGCAATTGGCAGAAAAGCAAGGTGCGGTTTTTCATCTCAATGCAACGGTAGAAGAAATAGAGATAAAAAATAATCAAGCAGTTAGTGTGAAAGTGAATGGTGAAAAAATCTGTTGCGATGTTGTAATTGCCTCTGCCGATTACGCTCATGTTGAAAATAAATTGCTTCCAAAACCATATAGAAATTACGATCAAAAATATTGGGAACAAAAAACTTTTGCTCCTTCCTGTCTAATTTTTTATGTTGGAATAAGCAAAAAAATAAACACCCTCAATCACCACACTTTATTTTTTGATGAGAATTTAGATCAACACTCATTGGACATTTACAGTAACCCGAAGTGGCCCGCAAATCCACTGTTCTACTTGTGCTGCCCATCAAAGTCGGATAATAGCGTAGCTCCGCTTGGACATGAAAATTTATTTCTATTGATGCCAATTGCTTCGGGTCTAAAAGACACCGATGAAATTCGAGAATCCTATTTCAAAAAATTAATTGCTCGTATCGAAATACAAACGAAGGAGAAACTTTGGGAATACATCGATTACAAAAAAAGCTATTGCATCAACGACTTTGTTTTCGACTACAACGCATACAAAGGCAATGCTTATGGTCTTGCAAATACGCTGAATCAAACAGCAGTTTTCAAACCAAAAATTAGAAATAAAAAAATCAACAATATCTACTATGCAGGGCAATTAACGGTGCCAGGGCCGGGTGTTCCTCCTTCTATTATTTCAGGCAAAATTGTCGCAAAACAAGTTATTTCCTTCTTAGCCAAAACAAAATTATGAAGTCACTATTTGATGAAGTTTCAGTCAAGTGCAGCAAATTGACTACGCGCTCCTACTCCACAAGTTTTTCATTGGGTATTTATTTTTTGCGCAACAATATGCGCAATCCCATTTATTCCATTTACGGCTTTGTCCGTTTTGCAGATGAAATAGTGGATAGTTTTGATGGATACGATAAAATAAAATTGCTCGAAAAATTTGAAGTGGAAACATTCGAAGCCATCAAAAATCGCATTTCGCTCAACCCAATTTTAAACGCCTTTCAGCAGGTTGTGCATCAATACAATATTGAATTATATCTTATTCATACTTTTTTGAATAGTATGAAAATGGATTTAGAACACAAAAATTATTCTACTGAAAAATATGATGCGTATATACTTGGATCGGCCGAGGTGGTTGGTCTAATGTGTCTCCATGTGTTTACAGAAGCCAATATTGAAAAATATAATTCTCTAAAAGAAAGTGCCATGAAACTTGGTGCAGCTTTTCAAAAGGTAAATTTTTTACGCGATATAAAAGCTGATTACCAAGTGTTGGGTAGAACCTACTTTCCCAATATTGATATGCTTCAATTTTCACCAGATATGAAAAGAGAAATTGAAAATGAAATAGCGCAAGACTTCGCACAAGCATTGATTGGAATAAAGAAATTACCCACTTCATCAAGAGGCGGTGTCTATTTGGCCTATGTCTATTACAATTCGCTATTCAAAAAAATAAAAAATGTTTCCGCTCAAAAAATTCTTGAAGAGAGAATTCGAATAAGCAGTACACAAAAATTCGCACTAATGTTAAACAGCATGTTTCATCACAAACTAAATTTACTATGAAGTGTTTCTTATGTTTTTTGTTGTTGATAGTCTCAAGTGGTTTTAGTGAAAAACTTTCGCTAAATGAGGTCAGAGTGCATTTTCAAAAATCATACAACGAAGAGGAATCGTGCGTGAAGTTAATTGCAGAGTTGGAATTTTTTGACCAAAACAACAACCCTCTATTTGGTGGTTACAGAGCTTGCGCAATGATGTTGATGGCAAATTATGTGTTCAATCCGGTTACAAAATTCACAAAATTCACGGCAGGAAAAAACCTTCTCGAAAAATGTATTGCAGCAGATTCTGAAAACATTGAACTTCGATTTTTGCGCTGCACTGTCCAGACAAATGCACCTTCATTTCTTGGTTATGACTTTTGCATTGAACAAGACAAATTATTTCTGCATCAAGCCATACTCTCTATGACAGATATGGAACTAAAACAAATGATAGTTTCATTTCTAAATAATCCAGAACAATAAAACTAAATCAGAAACTTGAAAAATGGACATTATGAACGAATTTTTGATCTTGGTGGATGAAAATGATAAGGAGCTGGGCAAATCGGAAAAAATGGTCACCCATCAGTTGGGATTATTGCACAGGGCATTTTCTGTTTTCCTTTTTAACCCCAATGGTGAACTGTTACTACAACAACGTTCCGACAGCAAATACCATTCTGCCGGCCTGTGGTCAAACTCTTGTTGCAGTCATCCAAATTATGGCGAGAAATTACCAACAGCAATCGAAAGAAGATTGTTGGAAGAACTTGGGATGAAGTGCAAAACAACTTTTGCATTTTCCTTTTTGTACAAAGCGGAACTAGCTGGAGATATAATAGAGCATGAGTTTGACCATGTATATTTTGGTGTTACCAACGACTTGCCCATGCCCACATTATCGGAAGTGCAAAATTGGAAATATTTGGACTTAAACAGTTTAGAACAGGATTTGAATCTTCATTCTGAACGATATACTGCTTGGCTAAAAATATGTTTTCCAGCGGTAAAGAAATTTTTCAAAAATGACTTCTGTCGAGAATAAAAGAAGAAGAAATTGACCCTTTGATCCTGTTCATAAATTTGACTTCTAATTGATATTATCAATGCTTCTCGCTTATCCCATAATTACCCTCACCGCATTCGTCAGTATGGAAGCTGTTGCTTGGCTTACACACAAATATGTCATGCATGGTTTGTTGTGGCACTTGCACAAAGACCATCACAAAAAAGAATCAAAAGGATTTTTCGAACACAACGATTATTTCTTTCTAATTTTTGCTTTGCCTGGCATTGCATGTTTGTATTTCGGAATGAGCCAGAATTTCAATTTTATTTTTTGGATCGGATTGGGCATTACCATTTATGGTTTTGCATACTTCATGATACATGACATATTCATTCATCAACGCTTCAAATTCTTGCGCTACACTGAGAATGCATATTTCAAAGCAATTAGAAGGGCGCACAAAACGCATCATAAACACATTGGAAAAGAACATGGTGAATGTTTCGGAATGCTTTGGGTTCCATTCAAATATTTTGTCGCCAACAAATCTGAAAATACGAAATGAAGTGGCTTTATGTCGTAATCGATTTGTCAACAATTGCAGTTCCATTGTTGTTTTCGTTTCACCCCAAATTGCGATTTCATAAAAATTTCAAATATTTTTTTCCAGCCAATTTCCTAACCGCCTCCATTTTTATAGCTTGGGATGTTCTATTTACTAACGCTGGTGTTTGGGGCTTCAATCCAAATTATGTTACAGGTTTTTTTTTCCTCAATCTCCCTATAGAGGAGGTTCTCTTTTTTGTCTGCATTCCTTATGCATGTGCCTTCACTTACCACTGTCTCAATATTTTTTTTGTACTAAAATGGAAGGCAAAAACAGAACAGATTTTCACACTTGGATCCGCAGTCATTTTATTGTTAGTAGGAATTTATTTTCACGCCAAGTCCTACACAGCGGTTACTTTTATCAGTCTTGCCTGCTTATTAGTCCTATTCAAATATGGATACAAAATAAACTGGCTTCCAAAACTTGTTCTCATATACCCACTATTGCTTGTCCCATTTTTTATTGTAAATGGAATACTCACCGGTAGTGGATTAGAAAGCCCTGTGGTGTGGTATAACAATGAAGAAAATATGAATTTTCGAATTTTCACAATTCCATTTGAAGACCTGTTCTATGGATTTGAATTGGTGCTATTGAACATTTTCTTTTATGAAAAACTCTTACAAAAACAAGTTGTCAAATAGCATGTGGCAATAACTACAAACTTTATTATGACCGACATTGGGATACAAATGACCAAGGTCTTTACTACATCCTACTTCCATACAAATGATGCTATTCTGTCATTGCCACATTAGACGCTATGGACAGCGCTAATTATTGCCGTGCGCTAGAAAAAAACATGTTACTGTCGATACTTGCAGTCCGAAAAAAAAATTATCCCGATGAACAACAATGACGTTTTGAAAAAGCTCCGAGTAGCTCTGCATCTCAAAGACACCGACATAATTGAAATACTAAAACTCGTGGATTACAAAATAGGTGTATCTGAACTAGGCGCATTGTTTAGAGCAGAAGGCCATCCAAATTACAAAGAATGTGGAGACCAAATACTGCGCAATTTTTTAAACGGACTTATCATCTATAAACGTGGCCCTGCACCCGAACCAAAACCAAAAATTGCAGCACCACCAAAATCTGTTCAGCAAAAAAAATTGTTTGCACCAAAAAGAAGAGACTAAAACCACTGACAGTATTTGATAGCAAGACATGCACCCGAACGAGCAACTCATACACACATTTTACCAAGCGTTCAATAAGCAAAATTATTTGGTGATGCAAAGTTGTTATGCACCAAATGCGACATTCAATGATGAGGTATTTCTAAATTTAGATTTCGATAATGTATGTGGGATGTGGGAAATGTTTTGTGTGCGCGGTGGAGATATTAAAATTGACTTTAAGGACGTTTCAGCCAACCAACATGAAGGGAAAGCACGTTGGACTGCGACTTATGTTTTTTCGGCAACGGGCCATAAAGTGGTCAATGAAATAAATGCCAATTTTGTTTTTGAGAATGGGAAAATTATTCAGCACAACGATCATTTCAATTTTTACAAATGGTCAAAGCAGGCTTTTGGGATCATCGGATTACTTTTTGGCTGGACAAACTTTTTCAAAAAGAAAGTTCAATCCAAGGCAATTATAAATTTGAAAAAGTTTATTGAAAAACGTAAATCATAACATCAATATTCGCATCAGATTGCAGTTTCCTATTTCTTCTCATTTGATTCCTCGCTTTCAATTTTCAACTGTTTAATCTGCATTGTGGTTCCATTTTTTTTCATAAAGAACGTCACTCGAAACACACCATTGTTGGTGGTCATTTCTCCTATTCGATATTGATCGTCCAATTTGCTTGTGCCCTGATGCTTTATTACAAAATTGGTTACTCCATACTCCACAAAAAAAGCGGCAATCAACTTTTGTGCTTCCGCTTTATTGAAATTTCCGTCATGCGTCTGCAAGGTCAACGCTATTTGATCCATAAAATGTGAGGCCAATGCTGCAGCGTTCCCTTGTGTAAGTGCTTCGGTCACTTTTGGAGTGATGTCAGGTTGGGCCAAGCCCGATGTGAAGGAACAAATGGAAAGAACAAAGAGTAATTTTTTCATTGCAATATTTATATAGTCAAAACAATTTCGTTTTTTCAAGAAAATGCACGAGCCGCATTTCAATCTTCACGCCATCCATGCAAGAGTATCCCAATTTTTTCTATTGGAGCAAATGATTCTCATTTTCTTATCCGAAAGAAATGGTTTGTATCGAATTGAGAAACGGTTACATTTGCCGCCCGTTTTTTGGAAGAGAAGTAAGATGAATCCCCTGAAAGAATATAGAATTCCTTTCCTGGGCCTTAAGCAAGGCAAGCACGAGTTTGATTTCATCCTTACTGAAAAGTTCTTTGAGGTTTTTGAGTTATCGGAAATAAGCAAGTCCAATATTGCTGTTAAGCTGGAATTGGAAAAGCAATCCACGATGATGGTGGCCAAATTTGACCTTGAAGGTTTGGTAAGCGTTGTTTGTGACCATTGTGGTGATGCGATGGAACAACCCATTGAGTCGCATGAAACAATGGTCATCAAATTTGGCGATGCCACAAGTGATATGGACAGTGAAATATTAACATTAGGGCCACAAGAGTTTGAATTAGACA
>JAYSWI010000180.1:0-2279 GCA_043718125.1 Flavobacteriales bacterium | reverse complement strand
TAATGGAATGATTCAGCCCTATGCTGATGGCTTGATGGGACTGGAAATCTATAAAACCAAAACCAATATTACCCTTAACGACAATGGATACTCTGAGGCAATAAGCAATGTGCGACAACACTTCGACATGACCTATAATTATGGTTATGCTATAGGATTGCGAGTAAGAATTGCGCCTAACATTTTCATCGATGGCCGTTTCGAAAACCTTGTTGGAGGCCCTGCCAAATACGTCAATCAAGAAACCATACAAGTAATTGATGACGTCAATATCACTTTTGAAACCTCAGAATCCAAAACAGATAAATACACTTTTCAACTTGGCTTGGCTATAGGTTTTTAGAAAGAAAAAAATCTATTTGGTTTTCTCAACGTGTTCAAGACTATTTTCCCATTTGCTTACAGCTACAGTTGCTACAGCGTTTCCAATCACATTGGTGGCACTGCGGCCCATGTCCAACAAATGATCCACGCCAAGCAACAAAAGAAGTCCAGCTTCCGGAATTCCAAATGATGCAAGTGTGCCGGCAATCACCACCAACGATGCGCGTGGCACACCTGCAATTCCTTTGCTGGTTATCATCAGCACGAGCAACATTGAAATCTGCTGATCGACACTGAGATGAATTCCGTAGGCTTGTGCAATAAACAAACTTGCAAAAGTCATGTACATCATACTTCCATCAAGATTGAATGAATAACCAAGCGGAAGTACAAAACTTACAATTTTGTTTTTGCAACCAAATCGTTCCAGTTGTTCCATCGTTTTAGGAAATGCGGCCTCGCTACTTGCCGTGGAGAATGCCAAAAGCAAAGGTTCTTTAATTCTTGTGATCAAAGTCCAAACCCTCTTGCGCACCAACAAATATGCAGCGAACAAAAGCACTGCCCACAACAAAAGCAACCCCAAATAAAACTCTCCTATGAAGACACTATACGTGACCAAAACTCCCAACCCCTTTTTTGCAACAACGGCTGTCATAGCTGCGAACACTGCTAAGGGTGCGAAGTTCATAACGAAGCCTGTTATTTTCAACATCACGTGAGCCACTGAATCCAATGCCTTGATGATGGGTGCACCCTTTTCGCCAATTGCTGCAGTTGCCACACCAAAAAATAAACTGAAAACTACAATTTGTAAAATCTCGTTTCCTGCCATTGCTTCTATCACGCTCTTAGGAAAAATATGTGTGATAAAATTTTTCATTGTCATGGCGGCTTTGTCAATTCCGGTGTCTGCGTCCACTGGTGGCAACTCCAAATGCATCATTGTTCCGGGTTGAAAAAGATTGACAAGCAAACAACCCAATAGCAATGAAACAAAAGAAGCGGTAATAAACCAGAGCATTGTTTTTCCGCCAATGCGACCTACGGCTTTGATGTCGCCAAGTTTTGCAACGCCCACTACTAGGGTAGCGAAAACAAGAGGAGCAATGATCATTTTTATCAGTCGCAGAAAAACATCAGTGAGGATAGTGATGTTATCCAAAATTTTTGACAACGCAACATTGGCAGTGCCATCCACATTTGTTGGGTAATTTTGGTAGAGGCAAACACCAGTGATTATTCCAATAACAAGGGCCACAAAAATCCAGAGCGTCAGTAAGTTTGATTTTGTCATAAACTAAATGAATGTGTGGGCAAAGTAATCAGGTAAAAATTTTGTGGAGGAAATGTGTTTTCAGGTTATGCTAGGAAGCAACAAAAAAAATTATTGAAGAGGCCCAATAGCAAAATGAGAGAAATTACTAGACATTGACTTCGCCTAATTTCGCGCAATAAACAATTTCTATTTTATTTCAATGAAGCAAATTATTCTTACCGTTGTCGCAGTACAAATGCTATTTGGCCATTTGTTTTCACAAAAAAATATTGATGAGTCTGCACTTTCCGAAGCACCAACAGTTCTTTTTAAAGAGGAACAAATGGATTACAACAAAAACGTTCAGCCGGCACAGACTGTTGAGATAGCCGCTATTGCAGATGATTTCGAAAAATCTTGGAAGAAATATCTCGAAGACACTTACAAGGTGGAGCTAAAAAAAAACGGTTCGTATTTGGACGCATCACCTGTGGTGGTTTCTGAATGGTTGCCAACTCCTGTTAGCATTACATCGCAGGTGATGAAAAATGGAGAAACCACTAAACTTGTGCTGTTTGTAATGGATGGCAGCAAACTTCTGAACGCAACTGACAACAAAGAAACAATTGAGAAAATCAGAACAACGGTGACCAAACACATCAATAATTATTATGTGCTTTGTTATGATAAGGTGATT
>JAYSWI010000179.1:0-6591 GCA_043718125.1 Flavobacteriales bacterium | reverse complement strand
ACAGATGTCGTATTGATAACAACGAAGTAAAGCCAATTTTCATGCACAAAGTTCATCATCATCCAAGTTCCAATCATGGCGAACACAGTGGTGAAGCTGTCTATGTACGGAAGTTGGGCATCGGTTTTTTTTCTTAACAGGATGCCCGATACAAGAACAATTACAATTCCAATGGCGATAAAACTGATATGTGTTTGCCAATGCCAATGAATTTTTTTCCAATCGCCAGCGAGATGCACAAAGCCATAGATGGCCATGACAATGTAGAAAATTTGGAGCAGAGTATCCGCATAAATTTTCTTCTTCCAAGTGAGAAAAATGAAAAGTAAGGGGCTGACAACTCCAAATAGAAAACATATCTGATTGCTGCGCAAATAGAAAAATGTGAAAAGCAGATTGAGAATAACTGCTATTATTTCTATTGACTTATCTCGTTGCAATGAGGGGCTTTTTATTTTTGGCTAAAGAAAACCAGAACTGAAATTCTATATCAAAAGTTGAATAAAACTATTGGATTTACGGCTTGACTCTTATTGCTATTTCTCGAACAGAAAACACAGAAGTACGCAGAAACTTTTTATTCCAGGTGAGAAAAATGAAAAGTAAGGGGCTGACAACTCCAAATAGAAAACATATCTGATTGCCTCGCAAGTAGAAAAATGTGAAAAGCAGATTGAGAATAACTACTTCAATATTGCGCAGCAAAAAAAAATCCGCGTTCATCCATCCAATCCGTTGGATCCGTGTTCCAAAAAAGAAACAGAGTGCCCCGTCTAGCGGATTAAATAGAACAAGCACAGTGATTACATAACTTTGAAATATTTCAGGAATATTATTGACCACCAAAAAAAATAGAGTGATGATGAAACAGCTGATAGTTTTTATGTTCTTGCAATGGACATGGATAAATGCAAATGCTTACATGAGCTTTCTTATTAACACCACTCCCCAACTCACCCCTCTGCTCGATGAAATCTATATTGCCGGTAGCATGAACGATTGGGCCGAAGGCAGCGAAGTTTACAAACTGACACACAATGATGATGGCACGTGGATCATCAATCTGGAAGGTACACAAAATGAAACCCTTGAATTCAAATTTACTCGCGGCCTTTGGCAGAAAGTTGAAGGCAACGCATTGGGTGCATACATTCCAAACAGAACAACAACATTTGTTAATGGCACAACTATCACTCTTACAATAGAAGGTTGGGAAGACATTGCAGGTGCGCACACCATCACCGATCATGTGCGCATTTTGGATACGGATTTCGAAATGCCACAACTCAATCGATCACGAAGAATTTGGATTTGTTTTCCCCAAGACTATTTCACATCGGACTTGCATTATCCAGTGTGCTATATGCACGATGGACAGAATGTATTTGATGCTGCTACCTCTTTTGCAGGAGAGTGGCAAGTGGATGAAAATATGCTTGCTCAGTTTGTGCCTGATTGTGCCAATACCATCATAGTAGCAATAGACAATGGAGGAGCGCATCGCCTAGATGAATATGCGCCATTCATAAATGCTGAATACAACGAAGGTGGCGAAGGCGCATCGTACACCGCATTTGTGGTGGAAACATTAAAACCTTTTATGGATGCAAATTTTAGAACACTAAGCGACCGCTCAAACACTAGCACTGCGGGAAGCTCACTTGGCGCACTCATAAGTATGTACATGCTCATCGAGTACAACAATGTTTTTTCCAAAGCAGGTATTTTCTCACCTGCATTTTGGTTTAATCCAGAAATTTATGATTTGGCTGAAACTGGTTCAATGGCCATTGATACCGAAATACATTTTGTATGTGGTGATAATGAAAGTAGAGGCATGGTGGGCGATATGCAGCAAATGGTGGACATAGCAGAAGTGCAGAATTTGGATTATACATCCACAGTTCAATTAGGAGGGCAGCACAACGAATACTATTGGGCTTTGCAGTTTCCTGCTTTTATGGATGATGTGTTGAGTTGTGTCTCTGCAACATTCGAATTGTGGGGCGATGAAAAAATACTTGTTTATCCCAACCCAACATCCGATACCATTTTTCTTGAGTTGGACAAAGGCATTTTGGGAAATGTGCAATTGATAAATGCACAAGGCCAAATACTATCATGCAGTGATGCCGGAGAAAATGCTGTATCACTCAATATCAAAAACCTTGAGGCGGGTGTTTATACACTTTACATCTCCTACATGCCATACCTCACCAGCACCGCAGTAGGCAAATCATTCAAGTTTATCAAAGAATAGAAGCCTGATTGCCTTTACTTTGTAATACAGAAAATTGAAACAATAATGTCATTGAAACCAACATTTATTATTGATGAAAATGGCCATAAAACCTCGGTCATATTCACTATGGAAGATTACCACAAGATTATGGAAGAGCTTGAAGCCATTGATGATGTGAGACTCTATGATGCGGCTAAAAAAGAAGATGATGGCCAGCGATTCACGTTAGATGAAGTGAAACGGGAACTTGGTTTAAAGTCTAAGGCATGAAGGTTTATGCAATAGTATTTACCTCGAAAGCCCGCAGGCAATTGAAAAAACACAACGCAGCGGCCCAGCAACAAATAATAGAGGTGATAGATTCCTTGACTGTAAATCCAAGGCCGATGGGTTATAGGAAACTTACTGACAGAATTGGTTACAGAGTAAAGAGTGGGAACTACCGCATCATATATGAAATCACTGACAATGTGTTGCTTATAGAAATCATAGCTGTTGGCGACAGAAAAAATATTTATGATTAGTCAAAAAATTGTGTGCCACCAATTGTAACATGCGCATTTTCTGAATTGAGGAATATGAAAACAGAAGTCATTAAAGCTGCAACTGCCCCCAAACCCGTAGGCGCATATCCACACGCAAGACGTGTTGGCAATCTCTTGTTTCTGTCAGGCGTTGGCCCGCGCATAGCAGGCAGCGATGCCACCGACAGCGGAGTGCCCGGCCTTACGTTAGATAAAAACGGCAACTTCTTGGAATTCGATTTTGAAGCACAATGCAGAGGTGTGTTTGACAACGTGCGCTCGGTGCTCGAAGCCAGCGGAAGCAAGTGGGAGAACCTTGTTGATGTGACAGTGTTCCTCGTGAACATGAAGCGCGACTTTCATACCTACAATCGGTTGTATGCAGAATACTTTAAAGAAGCACAGCCATGCAGAACTACAGTAGAGATAAACTCTTTGCCCACACCAATAGCCATTGAGCTTAAGTGCATTGCTACCATAGAATGAGTTCATGGTGTACTGTTCAAAAGCAAAAGAATCAATCACAAAGCACCCAATTATTTCAAACACCTTGCATCCTTCTTTAAATCTTAGATCATGAAAAAAATTCTTTTGGCTTTCTTGTGCTTTTGCTGCTTCATTATTGTTGGAACTGCGCAATGCGATCCAGATATTGAAGCACCCGTAATAACACAATGTGCGCCTAATGCGGTAATGAACTATAGCAACAATTGCACTGGAGTTACCTCGAATTGGACTTCGCTTGTTGTGGCAACTGACAACTGTGACAGCAGTTTAGACATTTCGCAGAGTCCTGTCGCAGGAACGGTTTTGTCGGGGCTAACAATAATTACCATCACGGTCACAGATGCCTCGGGCAATGTTTCCACATGCTCATTCAATGTCACATTGATTGACAATACTCTTCCTGAAATTGTCAATTGCCCAACCAATCAAACTTTGGTTTTGGATGCCAGTTGCGAAGCAGAGCTTCCAAACTACCTAAGCGAAATAGAAGTAAACGACAACTGCACTTTTTTGAATAATGTCACTCAGAATCCTGTGCAAGGAACTGTAGTTTCTGAGAACACTATTGTAACCGTCACTGCAACAGATGACAATGGCAACACCACCACATGCCAATTCGAAGTAATCACCCAACCTGAAAGTGCCCAAGCCATAGCTCAAATGGACTTTGATACTTGTAGTCCAACCAATGCCATAACAGCCAACCAGCCGCCAATGGGATACACGGGCCTTTGGTCCTTTGTGCAAGGCAGCGGAAGTTTTGAGGATGCCACTTCTGCATCCACCACTGTTACTTTCAATGCATCTGGTGAAATGATCTTGCAATGGAAGTTGACAGGAACCGATGAAGGTTGCGGTTTTCCAATTTCTGTAGATCAATTGACGGTGTTGTATTTCACTGCCGATTGTCAAACTGTAAATGCAGGCATTGACATGGATGTTTGCTCAACGATAAGCAGCGTCCAATTAAACACCAATCCTGCTGTGTTTCCCGCTATCGGTGCATGGACAATTGTATCTGGCACTGGCAGCATTGCAGATGCAACTGATCCGAATACTGTTGTTTCTGGATTAGCACTAGGCACAACTGTCTTGCGCTGGAGCATACCCGCATCAGAATGTTGTCCGGAAACTTTTGACGAGATTTCGATTAATGTTTTCGACTGCCCTATATGCAGTGTTGATGCAGGTGCGGATATTATGATTTGTATGGGCGATATTGCAATGCTTCAAGCTAATGTGATTTCGACCGGCACCACCACTATTACTTGGTCGCCCAGTGCTTCATTATCCAATTCAAACATATTGAATCCAATCGCAATGCCCATGTCAACAACAGTCTATTCCATCAACATTTTGGATGAGTTAGGATGCATGGCCTCAGATCAAGTTTCGGTTTCAGTCATCCCACTTCCTGCGGTAAATGCCGGACCAGACATGACAGTTTGTGTTGGTGGGCTAATCGATCTTGAGGGATCACCAAGTAATGGTATTTGGTCAGGGCAAGTGGTTACAGAAGAAGGATTGTTTTCTGCAACTGAAACCGGCAATTATTCTCTCGCATATACATTCATAAATGGAATGGGATGTGCGGAGTATGATGAGATGGATGTTACGGTGCTACCCGTTCCAATCATTGCTGAAATGGCCGACATTATTCTTTGTGAAAACCAAACAATAGAATTGTGCGCAACTGCCACCATAGACTTTGGCAATATTTCTTTTTACGAATGGTTGGATGGGCCAAACACGGCTTGCTACAACGTTGCACCAACGATGAACACCTCCTATTTTGTGGCCGCCATTTCTGATATGGGATGCAGTAGCACTTTGCAAATAACAATAAATATGGATACCAACGAGGGTTGTATTGATCCGCTTGCGCTGAACTACGATCCTAACGCTGCTTGCGACAATGGTTTATGCAATTACGAAGCAGTGGCAGGCGACCTCGATGGCGATGGCATCATCAGCATGGAAGAATTTAATACAGTGCTTGCTGCCTTTGGATGCACCATGGATTGTGACCAATTAGATTTGGATGGCGATGGCATAGTGGGCATGTCCGACATGCTTATCCTCATTGCCAACATGGGCGGATAGTCATACTTTACCTCGAGGTTATTTTGCTCGACATTTTCAAATTGAATTTGGCCCAACCTTTGAAAAGCCCACCACGTTTTTCTTAAAAAAAACCATTTGATTATGAAACAGAACATTCTTCTTTTCGCGCTTGCCATTAGTGCAAACATTCTTTTTGGCCAAGCTTCTAAACCTCCAAAAGTGGACATGAACAAACTCAAAAATTTGGGTTATCGCACCAGCATAAATAACGCTTTCAAAGCAGGCGAGTTTGTAAAATACCGCATTCATTATGGAATGATAGACGCTGGTGAAGCCACGCTGAAAGTAGAAGACAGCCAATACAAATTTGGTGATCGCGAAGCATATCACATAGTGGGCGAAGGAAAAAGCCTTGGCTCCTTTGACTGGTTTTTCAAAGTGCGCGACCATTACGAAACATACATTGATAAGCAAGGCTTATTCCCACACCGTTTCATTCGCTCTACTGATGAGGGCGGATATAAGATAAATCAAGACTACACTTTTTCCCCGGAGAAGCGTGCCTACAAGGACGAAAAGGGCGATGCGTATTTGACCACTGAATTTGTTCAAGACATGTTGAGCAGCTATTACTTCGCACGTGCAATGGATTTTTCAAATGCAAAAAAGGGTGACATATTTACAATAATGACGCTTATAGATGGCGAACTTTTCCCACTAGGAATGAAGTATTTGGGCAAAGACCAAGTGAAGGTGGACGCTGGTAAATTTAATTGTCTGAAGTTTGCTCCTGTAGTTCAGAAAGGCCGTGTTTTTAAAAAGGAGGAAGACCTTTGTGTATGGATAACTGATGACCTCAATCACTTGCCCATTCTTGCAAAAGCTAAGGTGGTGGTAGGTTCTGTCAAAATGGAGCTGATAGAGTATTATGGTTTGGCCAATCCGATTTCTCAAGTGAAATAGTGGCCTAAAATTGTTTTCATTTATTTTCGGAAGTGGGCAAAGTATGAATTCTACCAGTTGCAGCTATCCGCATAGAAATGACTGTGTTTTTAGGGGATTCAAATTTTATTGAATTCAGTGTTGTGTACTACAGACTTTTGCTTTTTGTAAGGACTTTGATTTATTAGGATGCTATACAAAAGTTACTTTAGCCTCTCCTCTGGCAGTATGAGTTTTCTTAGAAAAGCTCGGAGTAATCCAAAAACAATTTGAGAGTTACAGTAGAAAAACTTCACTGAACTTTTATTTTCA
>JAYSWI010000178.1:0-6593 GCA_043718125.1 Flavobacteriales bacterium | reverse complement strand
TGAAATTATGCGTATGAATTTTATACTCATTTAGAAAAGGAGAATTTTTACTTGATTGCCTCGAAAGAATAATTTTTTTGTCCCATCTACTCTTCAAATTTTCGAAACTCATTCCATAATCATTATTAACAAGGTTGGCCGAAAATCTGAATCCCCCTTCAATTTTATAGTCTTCAAATAAGTCGGTTGCTCCTAGTAAATTCATGACAGAAAGGCCCGGAGTAATACTCGATGGGCCAGTGAGCAATTGATAAAATTGATTGCTAAAAGAATTATTCAATTGAGCCACCACCTTGTCCGCAGCAAAGTTTAATCGGTAATTACTTGAT
This sequence comes from Flavobacteriales bacterium, assembly GCA_043718125.1. Taxonomy (GTDB): domain Bacteria; phylum Bacteroidota; class Bacteroidia; order Flavobacteriales_D; family Sanyastnellaceae; genus JANNVZ01. The sequence goes on along the minus strand of JAYSWI010000178.1, from coordinate 6,264 downwards.
CGTGGCAAAACGAATGTTGTTACCGTTGAATCGCGACTGATTGGTTTTGCAATCTCCTTTACTTGTATGGTTTCCTTTTCATAAGTAAAGTCTTTTCTTTCATCTTCAAATTGGAAATTGTTGATGTCTATTTCACCAACACTCAAAGTGTCGGAAGAAAACTTTAAAGAATTATTTGTAATCACTTTTGACACCCTATTACTTTTATCGTAATTGGCATTTTCAACGGACATTGGCTGGTCATTTTCCTTGTTTCCAAAGTAAATTATCGGGTGCATTTCTCTTTTGAAGTGCAACAGATAATTCGAGTTTTTAGCATCCATTTGATAGTCCAAAGGTGCGCGCTGATAACTGCTAAGCAAACTTGAAACAGTGAAGTAGCGATAGTGAATAGTGGTATCTATAGTGTTCACAACACTATCAATGGTGGCCAAATAGCGATTGTAATAGCCCAATCCACTACTAAGATAAGTATAGTGTTTGGCCGAATATTCCGATGGATGATGCTCATCGACATCGGGTGTTTTCGTAATTCGTTCGAGATAAGGCGACCGATGATTCAAATCATAGATATATATGTCTTTGAGGGTAGAATAAGTGTCAACTGGAATGTCCACGCGCAATGTGTCATCAGGTCTGTTGCTTGAAAAAATAATACGATTGCTGCCATCTACAAAACGGGGATTCAAATCATCCCAAATATCATTGGTCAGTTGCTCTTGATTGTTGCCTAAAGTTTGATACAAATACAAATCAGTCTGACCGCGATTGACTCCACTCAATATCATTTTTTTTCCATCAGCACTGTAATGCATATCCAATATTTTCTGAATTAGAAACAACTCCTTTTGTGCATGTTTTTTTTCTTCCAATATGTAATTCCCAATCCAAGCATTGCTTCTTTTCTCAAAAACATAAGTGAGCACCTGACTACTAGGGTGCCACGCCAATACAGGAAAAGACTCGTCTGCTGGTCTGTCCAGCCTATACTCACGCTTTAATATGCACTTGTTCTTTTTGGTTGCTTTGTCGTAAAGCCAAATTTTATATTGACCCATCTCGTGAGTTACAAACGATACATATTTTCCATCGGGCGATGTTTTGAATTGTGAGTATTTGTATCGCTTCTTATACTTCACTTCAACATCCCCGAGGTATTTGCTTTTTTTCCTCCATTCTTTCCACGCAGTTTCAAAATCATTGTCAGGTATTTGTATTTCTCCCGGAATTATTTCAGATCTATTTGCTCTTGATTTGTCTTTGTAAAAATTTACAAAATCAGCCGTAACAGCTTCGAGCGACAGGCCAAGCACATACAAAAAACCGCTTTCAATATTGCGACTGGCTTGCGACATGTAGAGCAAGTTGGGTATCACATTGTCGCCATAAACCTCGCTGATATAATTCCAAAAGGCGTGACCTGCATAGATGGATGCTTGCCCTTCAAGAAAATTGAAACTCATGAATTTGTCCGCGCGAATCAAGTCCTTCATATAAGTTTCGCTTTCGTCAGATTTTCCATTGGCAGCGTATGCTATAATTCCTTCTTCATACCATTTAGGAACTGATAGCAAGGTGCTACTTTTCAGAACGTCTTTCCAATCGCCACCATACATCATTTGGTTAAAAAGCATGCGTGAAATGTTTTCTCTTATTTGTTTGTCAAGCAATGCATGACTGCCTTCATAAAAAACAAATATTTTGTTGCCCATTATTCTAGCTACTCCACCAATATTGCTACCGCCACTGGTGTTCAAACCTACATTGCTTTGCCTGAATTCGCTTTGCTTCAAATAGGTCAGCACCTGCATTTTCTCATCTAGCGAGTAATCGAAAAATTTCTCCAACTCAACCAAATTTCTTTCTGCCGACATCAAGGTGTATTGCGCAAGTGGCTCGCCTCCTATATAGTAATAAACATCAAAATTTTTGGAAGGATAATAGAACCAAGTAAACGTTTTGTATTGAATGCGATTTTTACCAAACTCCATATTTGAGCCTTGATAAAATTGTGCGACTACGCTTTGATTTAAAATCAGAAAGACTAATGCGGAGAAAACTATTTTAATAAAAAACCTCATACTTGTTCAACAACCAAAATTTCGGTAGCGGCTAATGTAATCTCAATCTGATGGTCTTAATAAGGATTGCGATTTTTTTCTTTGGCTGATAATGGATATTCACCCAAATTTTCAAAGCAATCAATTATTGAATCATGCATATCGTCCAATTCACTTTTAATCCATTTTCAGAAAACACATATATCGTTTATGATGAAACCAAAGAGTGCCTCATCATTGATCCCGGCAATAGCGACCAAACGGAAGACGATGTGCTTTTTGATTTTATCAGCGATGAAAAATTGGTTCCCACAAAAGTGTTGAACACACATTGCCATATCGATCACATTCTTGGTAATGCGGTTGTTTGTGAGAAATATAAAATCCCTTTGTGCGCACATCACTTGGAGTTGCCTATGCTGGAACGAGCACCTGCAGCAAGCCTAATGTGGAACGTACATTATCGAATTTCTCCAATTCCTAGTCAGTTTATTAACGAAAACGATAACATTGAATTTGGACAAACCAAGTTGAGAATTCTATTTGTTTCGGGCCATTCTCCAGGTCATATTGCATTTGTCAATGATGCTGAAAAGATCATTATTTCTGGTGATGTACTTTTTCGAGAAAGTGTGGGAAGGGTGGATTTGCCAATGTGCAATGCGAACGATTTGGTGCATTCTATTCAACAAAAAATGTACGCCCTACCAGCGGATTACACTGTGTATTCCGGACATGGCCCAGCCACTACTATAGGTTGGGAAATTGAAAACAATTCGTTTGTAAGGGCCAACTGGCAAGGACTTGTGTGAGGGTTTGTAAGCACCCCTTAGAAATTTATGCGTGGAGAAAATTATCGGGCTATCATTTTCTACTCGCTTTGAAACATCATTTTTTTAGTGTAAATCCAAAAGTGCATCCCAACCCTTCAGTGCTTCGGATACTGATGGTTTGATTGTGCGCTTCAATAATGTGTTTGCATATTGCTAGGCCCAGACCAGACCCACCCTCATTGCGCGATCGGCTTTTGTCCACGCGATAAAATCGTTCGAATACACGCGGCTGATGTTCTTGCGAAATACCGATACCATTGTCTGCCACTTCTATCAAAAGATTGTCGCCCATGTCATAAAAACGTATGCGGGTTTCGCCATTTTCATTCCCATAGTTAATGCTATTTACAAGCAAGTTGGCAAACACTTGGGCTATGCGCGATGGATCACCATGCACCATGATGGGTTTTTCATTTTCCCTTCCCAGTCGCAGCGTTATCTGTTTTACACTCGCTTGTTGTTCCAATTGTTCGATCACTTGCCTCACATTTTCAACCACATCAAATTGCGAAATATTCAGTGGCATATCTCCACTTTCGAAGGAAGTAATTTGGTCAAGATCGCGCAATAAATCACTCAGTCTGTCGCAACTGCTGCTTGCCTTTTGAAGGAATTTTTTTGTCTGTTGTTTATCTTCCAGGTCACTGTCCAAAACAGTATCTACAAATCCTTGAATACTGAAAAGTGGTGTCTTCAACTCATGTGCAAGATTGCCAATAAATTCCTTTCTGAAATTGTCTGCTGTTTTCAATTCCTTCACCTCTTTGATGCGCTCTTTGGCCCATTCAGCCACTTCATTGTTCACCTCATTGAGCACATCAGCACTCATTTGAATTTTGGGTTTGCTGTCATTTTGAATCTTGAATGAATGAATTGTTTTGTAAATGATCTTTACCTTGTGATATACAAATTTTTCAAGAAAATAATAAACAATACCATAAGAAATGGCGAAACCTAAAGCCACTAATAAGAGCAACCACAAAAACTCAAATTCGCTTTCTAAAATGAAAATAAGTATGAAGTAAGTAGCAGCAAGGAGGCCTGTGATAAACAAGGAAGAAGCAAGTGCAACACTTTGTGGAGTTTTGATATTGATCGCCATTTAAGGCTCAAATTTATAGCCTACTCCTTTGATGGTTTTGAAATAGTCGTCACCCAATTTTTCGCGCAGTTTGCGTATATGAACATCAATGGTTCTATCACCAACTATCACATCATTGCCCCACACGCTGCTAAGGATGTGTTCGCGTGTAAAAACTCTGCCAGGTGCGGATATCAGCAAAGCGAGAAGTTCAAATTCCTTTTTTGGAAGTGAAAGGTTTTCCTTGTCTTTATATACTAAGTAGCGTTCTTTATCGATAGTAATTCCTACTTCTGACCGCTCAGTTTTTTCGACATCAGCAATCACATTTCTGCGCAACAACGCTTTCACACGCGACACCAAAACGCGGGGTTTAATAGGCTTGCTGATATAGTCATCGGCTCCTGCATCGAAGCCTGCTATCTGACTGTAGTCCTCGTTGCGGGCTGTAAGAAAGGCAATAAGCACGTTGCATAAATTGGGATCTTCGCGCATTACTCGGCATGTTTCCATTCCGTCCATTTCGGGCATCATTACATCCAAAAGCACAAGATCTGGCTTGTTGGCCCTAGCTATTTCGAGGGCCTTTCTGCCGTTTTCAGCGGTTTGCACTTCATAGCCTTCCCTGTTGAGGTTGTAGCTTATCATTTCCAAAATGTCCGACTCATCATCCACTAAAAGTATTCTTTGCTTGTTCATTTTTCTAGCCTGCTTCTGTTGCAATATTTCGGGTGCGAAGTAACAGTTCTATTATTACCCAAAGGTTATGCGGATATTACTCATTTGCCAATGATTTAATTCTAAATTGGAATTTGTTGCACTTTCACCGCTTTCATTTTTTTACATGAACAATAAATCTTATTTCCAAAACAAAAAAATTTGGGTCACGGGTGCAAGCTCTGGCATTGGCGAACAGTTGGTTTATCAGCTCAACGCGGCCGGAGCAAAGCTCATCATTTCTTCGCGCAGAAAGGAGGGGCTTGAAGCAGTAAAATCAAGAGCGATGATCCCGGAAAACATCTCAGTCGTAGTCCTTGATCAAAGTTCTGAAACAAGCATTAAGCGAGCGTTTGAAATAGTAAGTACTGAGTTTGATAGTATCGACATTTTGTTTAACAATGGAGGAATTAGCCAACGTAGCACTGCGATGGAAACATTGCCCGAAGTGGAAAGAAAACTTTTCGAAGTCAATTTTTTTGGAAATATTTTATTATCCAAACTGGTATGTGCAGGGATGATAAAAAAGCAGAACGGCCAAATTGTTATTACCACCTCGCTGCTTGGCAAGTGGGGATTCTTTTTAAGGTCTTCATTGGCCGCCACCAAACATGCGCTGCACGGATATTATGATAGTATGCGAATGGAAATTGAAAACCAAGGGGTATTGATAACACTGGTAACACCAGGTTTTATCACCACTGAAATTTCAAAAAATTCGATGGACGCTTATGGAAATGCCATTGGAAGTATGGACAATAATTTGGCTCAAGGATTAAGCGCTGAGGAGTGTGCCAGAAGAATGTTGGTTGGCGTTGCCAAGCGAAAAAAGGAATTTGCAATTGGTGGAAAAGAGATAAATGGACTTTGGGTGAAAAGATTTTTTCCTAAAATGTTCGAGCGGATTTTGAGAAAAAAGTCGGCTCAATAATTTGTGACTCACCAAAGATTATCAAGGCTTGTTCAGTTGGAAATTAGGGACAGACTATAGCTACCACAAGTTTCCATTGTCCTCGCCAAAAGTGCCCTTGCGCTGAATCTTCAGGTCTTTAAGCAAGGGTGATTTTATGTTGAGTTGTGCGCTCCAACTTTGTCTGATTCCGAATGGAATGTAATTGATAGAAAATTCCCAACAGTGCAGATCCACATGCAAACCAACAGTGGTTGCTGAGAAATCGCGAAGTCCAAAATCTTTCCATGTAAGTGTTTTGTATTTCGGATTGCTCATATCGTAACCGCTGTTTGCGCTAAGTGCAAATCGTTTCAGAAAAGTAACATCGCCATTGAAACCAACTTGGTTACTGAGCATCAAAGTGTCGGTCTGCGTGGCCTTATCGAAACTTCGCGTGAGGCTCAAATTGTAATTCATATTTAATGTCCAGGGTGTGCTAAAGTCAATCAGGTTGTCATCATTTTTACTCACCAAATCCTGTTCTTCTTTCGTCAGCTCTTGATCCGATCGTTCTATTGGTTTTTTGTTTTTACTTTTCAGTTTGAAATTGATAGCAACGGTTGAAGTTTTCATGCGCATCAGTTTTTTTTCTGTATCGAATAAAAAATGATCCACCTCGCG
>JAYSWI010000177.1:0-6597 GCA_043718125.1 Flavobacteriales bacterium | reverse complement strand
ATACGAAAACACTCTCGTTCAACATCGCGTCCGGTGTTTACACAGGCATCAAGTTCGGCCTTGGCGTACCAGTTGGATACAATAGAAACGTGGATCCGGCCCAATATCCCAATAGCCACCCACTTAGCGTAGCAGGTGCACAGGATATGTTTTGGGGCTGGAACTCCGGCTACATCTTTTCCAAATTCGAAGGCAAGGCCGACACCACGGGCGTTGATGGAACAAGCCTGCTCCGAAACTTTGCTTTCCATGCCGGAGACAGTGCCAGTTACATAGAGTTCATTTCACTCACAGAAAATTTCGATTTCAAGCAAGACACCACTTCATTGGTCACCATCAATTTTCATATAGATGAAATACTAGGCAGCGGCCCAGAAGGAATCAACATTCAAACAGAAAACATTTCTTCCGGAGCATCACCACTTGGATTAAAATACGTAGGCCGCCTTGCCAATGCAATCACCATTGATTGATGAAAATTGCTTTTGTTTTTCTAATTCCTTTTGTCATTATTTCATGCAATCAGAAAAATGAATTGCATGATGAGTCCGTAAAAATTCGAACCCCTTCAGGCTTTCCTTTCATTGTTTTTCCACAGGGCAATGAGCCAACCAAACTCCGCATATTATTAGGTCGAAAATTGTTTTATGACGTTCGTTTAAGTTTGGAAAGAAACATGAGTTGCGGCACCTGCCACGTGACTAGCGCAGCTTTTACTGACGGAAAAAAAACTAATACAGGAATGGAAAACATTGCTCTCAACAGAAACTCACCCACCTTGGCCAATATGGCTTGGAGTCCTTACTATATGATGGAAGGAGGTGTGCCTTCGTTGGAGTTGCAGGCATTGGCCCCACTGCACAACTCGCATGAAATGGGAAAAAATTTAATGCACGCCATCGACATACTAAATGAAGATGATGACCTACGTGCATTGTCAAAAGCAGCATACAATAGAGACAGTATTGATCCTTATGTTGTTACCCGTGCTTTGGCCGCTTTTCAGCGCACTATTATTTCTGGCGACTCACGTTATGATAGATATCGGCTAGGTGCAACGGACCAAATGAGCGAAGATGAAATAGCAGGAATGAATCTTTTTTTCTCCCAAAAAACCAGCTGCAGCAGTTGTCATACAGATGTACTTTTTACTGACTTTGGCATTTACAACATCGGGCTATACGAAGAATATGAAGATGTGGGCCTGGAAAGAAAAACGCATCAACAAGAAGATATTGGCAAATTCAAAACACCCACACTGCGCAATATTGAACTTACAAGTCCTTACATGCACGATGGCAGCTTAAACTCTTTAGAAGAAATAGTAGCTTTATATAATAAGGGTGGAAAGCCGCATCCCAACAAAGATGCGCGCATACACGCACTCCATTTAAGCGAACAAGAATTAAATCAACTGGTGTCATTTTTAACCACACTTACTGATTACAATTTTGTTCAGAATACAAATCTTTTACCTTTGATGGAACAATGAAAATTTCGACAGCAACTTATGTATTACTAATTGGAGCAGCCATTTTTTGCAGTGCATGCAAACACGATCTGGAAAAAGAACCCGATGTGATTCCAACACCAGTTGCAACCCCCTACAATTTAGTTATTCCACAGTTTTTTCCACCCATGGATATTCCTTCCGGCAATCCGCTAACGGTGGAAGGAATTGCTTTGGGTCGTCATCTGTTTTGGGAGAAAAAACTGAGCGGCAATAACATGCAAAGTTGTGGCACTTGTCACATACCCGCCAATGGATTTTCTGATCCCGATCAATTCAGCACAGGCATCAATGGCCAAGTGGGAAACAGGCAGGCAATGGCACTTGTAAATCTTGGATGGGCCTACAATTATTTTTGGGATGGCCGCTCACCCTCGCTAGAGGATCAGGTGACACACCCTGTAGAAAACCCTATTGAAATGGCAGAAGATTGGGACAACGCATTGCAAGAATTAAGGGACGATCCGACCTATCCCCCAATGTTTCTTGCCGCCTTTGGCACAGAGGAGATCACCAAAGAAAAAGCTGCAAAAGCAATGGCTTCTTTTCTCAGAACAATGATTAGTTCAGAGTCCAAATTTGATCGCGAGCGAAGAAGCGAATATGAATTTACGCTACTGGAAGAAACCGGTTTTAATCTGTTCTTGGCAGAAGGCGGAAGCAATGCGCCCGAAGGCACCCACGGTGGCGACTGCTTCCACTGCCACGGCCAGGGAGGCTTGCAGATGGGCGACTACTTGATGCACAACAATGGTCTTGACGCTTCGTTTGAAAATGACCCCGGCTTTGCCGCCATTTCAGGCAATGTTTTGGATAGTGGAAAATTCAAAACAGTCACCCTGCGCAACGTTGAGCTTACAGCGCCTTACATGCACGATGGAAGGTTCACCACCTTGGAGGAAGTGTTGGATCATTACAACACGGGTGGCACTATTTCCACCACAATCGATCCATTTATGGAGGCCTCAGGTGGCGGCCTTTTTCTTGATCCTGTAGAAAAAACTGCCATCATTGCTTTTTTGAAATGTTTAACGGACACCTCCTTTTTGAACGACCCGAAGTTCAGTGATCCGCACTAATAGTTGCACTTGTAATAATTGCTACACGCATTCAATCAAACTCACTTAAGCCCAAACAATTTGTGCTTTCCACAATATGAAACCAGAACTAAAAAAACACCTTAGTCGCGCAGAACACAATAAGAAAGAGAACAAAAAATTTGTCCTTTCGCTTTATCGTAAAAAAAATGTGGATGAACTTTTTCACAAAAATCATGATGAGGTTTTCGCTAAAACAGATTGTTTGCAATGTGCCAATTGTTGCAAAACCACCTCACCCATATTTCGTGATGTGGACATAGAACGAATAGCGAAACATCTAAAAATAAGGGCCGCTGAATTGACACAGAAATATTTGCACCTCGACAGCGATGGCGACTGGGTGCTCAATACTGCGCCATGTGTTTTTCTTGATGCCAACAACTATTGCAGCATTTATGAAGTGCGCCCATTGGCTTGTCGTGAGTATCCGCACACCGACCGCAAAAACATGACACAGGTTCTGGAACTCGCCTATCTCAACACACTTGTTTGTCCTGCGGTGGCGCAGATAGTTGCAAGGATAAAAGCGGAGGTTGAACCGGGGGTTTAGGGGCTGGATGCAAAGGGAAGGGATGTTATTGGGGTGCCACGCTATGTCGGAGATATGCCTCTGGGTTCATACCCATAGAGTTTATCTAGAATAGCAGCCTTACATTTTTTGCACCCACAAATCCACCCCGAAAAAAAATGAAAGAGTGCAATCGCCAACGCTTTATTTCTTCGCTTTAGATTTTCGCTTTCTATCTCTTGCAGCTTTTGTTGCCATACCTTCTTTATAAGTTTTAAGAGTATGAATGCTGCAACCTAAATTGTCCGCTGCTTTTGAAAGCGTCTTATGTTTAGCAATAAGCCAGTTCCTGAATTTTATTCTGAACTCTTCATTGTATTCATTCAATGTCGGGTGCTTTCTTTTATCATCCCTTGACTTCACTTCATTAAAGTCAAAAATAAAACTCACTGTTTCTTCTTGATCCTGCATTTGTGTCTTGCCTAAAAAGTCCGACTTCACATCAGCAAAAACTTTTTCCTCTATCTCATTATCAATCTTTCGTTTTTTGCCGTAGTAGTAAATTCTGTAATTAAAATAAAGACAGGCGATTTTGTCTAAGTCACGGAAGCCGCCAACGAAATCTGACTTTTTAGTTTGAAGAAAATATATGAGGTTCTCAAGATGAGGATAAGCAGCAAGTTCCTTATACAGTTCAATTTTCTCAAAAGTCATTTTCTTCCAAGTGTTTTCAAAGTCAATCAAAATGTTTGACCCCTCTTCTTGAAAAGACGGCAGTTCAACAATCAACTGACTAATTCTATCCCACAATAACAAGCTGGCAACCGTATCTCCCTTGCGAAGTGTTTCAATTTTTTCAGAAGAAGTAAATAGAATTCTGATGTCAATCTTTTTGCCTATTCCAAATTTTCCGTTAACTGTTGACAATGCCTCAAGCAAGAGCAACTTATCTTCTTCTTCCAAGTTTTCAAAATCCTCAATCACCAAAGTAGTATTCAAATGACTTTGAAATAGTTTGTCAATTGCTTTGCTTTCTTTTGGAAATTCAAGAGCAGAACGGAAATTCAATTTCTTCAAACATAATTTTTCCAGTTCCTCATTCCCCCTTTCTTTTTTTAAATGTTCAAACGCTTTTTGAATTGCAAAGTGCTTTCCCGAACCACGAGAACCTACTACAACTAATGAAAACATTCCAGGGTTGGCCAGAAAAAATTTCAGCTTTTGAAATGCAAGCATTCTTTTTTCTCCACCAGTAAATTCTATCTCAATCATATTATTTGGTATTTATTCCACAAATGTATGTGAATTAATTGCACATATGCAAATATCCGTGTTACATATATGCCAACACTCAACTTTTGTATTTTCCTTTGTGGCGCACAAAAAATAAAATCAAAATGAGAACAGCAGACAAAAAAACAATTGACATTGTTTTGGCAGCAGCCAAAAAAAAGTATCTCAAAGCAAATGCAATCGTGATAGCACGATACAAATGGTTATTGAGACACGGACTTCCAGTTCCTTCTGACATGGAACTTCCAAACCTCTATTTGAAAATCAAGAATGGAAAACTTACGACTTTCAATTACAAAAATGTTTTGGTGCATGAAATCAAAAAACAAAACTATCACATTCAAATTCTGAACTAATGCACATCCTCAAAATCACACACGGCTATCCACCAAACTATAATGCAGGTTCGGAAGTTTACAGTCAATCTATTTGTAACGAACTTTCAAAGCATCATAAGGTTTCTGTTTTCACACGGGAAGAAAATCCTTATTCGCCTGACTTTGCCATTCGTCACAAAAAGGAAAATGACAATCTGAATTTCTACATCGTAAATAATCCACAAGGGAAAGACGGTTTCAGGCACAAGTTGCTTGACAGCAACTTTGCGAAACTTCTTTCAGACATCAAGCCCGACATTGCACACATCGGGCATCTCAACCACCTTTCAACTGGTTTGGTTGACGAACTCAACAAGCAAAACATTCCAATCGTTTTTACACTACATGACTTTTGGTTGATGTGTCCGAGAGGACAATTTCTTACAAGAAGCATTGGCAACGAAAATAATTTTCAGTTGTGTTCAGGACAACAAGACCATAAATGTGCAAGCGACTGTTACCGAGTTTATTTCAGTGGCAATGAGCAAGACAAAGAACAAGACATTGAAAATTGGAGCAGTTGGACACACCAACGCATGATTGAAACAAAATCAATCATTGACAAAGTTGATTTGTTCATTGCACCATCAAACTATTTGCGAAACAGATTTGTAAACGAGTTTTCAGTTCCTGAAAACAAAATCATTTTTCTTGACTATGGTTTTCCTACAGAATATTTAACGCAAACAGAAAAGTCAAAGGAGAAAACCAATTTCACTTTTGGTTACATCGGCACACACATCACTTCAAAAGGAGTTAATCAACTCATTGAAGCGTTCAGAGAAATTGAAGAACCAGCAACACTGAAAATTTACGGCAGACACAACGGACAAAGCACAAATGCTTTGAAGTTGCTTGCAGCAACTTCAAAAAATAAAATTGAATTTGTAGGCGAATACATCAATCATAATTTGGCAAATGATGTTTTCTCAAAAGTTGATTGCATTGTTGTTCCAAGTATTTGGGCAGAGAATTCACCGCTTGTAATTCACGAAGCACAATCTTGTAAAGTGCCAGTAATCACAGCCGACTTTGGAGGAATGAAAGAATATGTTCAACATAAAGTGAACGGACTTTTGTTTGAACATCGCAACACAAATTCATTAAAAGAACAAATGAGGTTTGCTATCGCAAATCCTCATTTGATGATGCAGTTTGGTGAGAGAGGTTATTTGTTTTCGGAAGATGGCAGCGTTCCAAACATTCAAGACCATTGCAATGAGTTGACAAAAATCTATCAGCGTTTCACTTCAAAAAATCTTTGGCGAATAACGATTGACACAAACCCAGAGGACTGTAATTTGAAATGTGTGATGTGTGAAGAACACAGTCCATACAGCGATTTCATTCCAAACCTTTTTAAAGAAACTGGAGTGAAACGCAGACGAATGAAATTTGAAGCTGTTGAGGATATTTTTCTGCAAGCAGAAAAATTAGGAGTCAAAGAAATTATTCCTTCCACAATGGGAGAACCTTTGATGTATAAAGGTATTGAAGGGATTTTTGAACTTTCACAAAAGCACGGCATCAAAATAAATCTCACAACCAACGGAACATTTCCAAAATTGAAAGTTGAAGAATGGGCAAAGTTGATTGTGCCAAATACAACCGATGTAAAGATTAGTTGGAACGGGGCAACAGCCGAAACAGCAGAGAAAGTAATGTTGGGTTTAAACTTCAACCAAGTTTTAGAAAAAGTAAAAGAGTTTGTTGCGTTCCGCAATCAAATCTTTTCTGAAACAGGTTGGTTTTGCAGAATTACTTTTCAGTTGACATTCATGCAGAACAACATGCACGAGTTAGCGGACA
>JAYSWI010000176.1:0-2286 GCA_043718125.1 Flavobacteriales bacterium | reverse complement strand
GGTGCGTTCATCTGTGGCAAGAAGACTTGGTGTTGATATGAAAGGCACTGCGGTGAAAGACCGGAGAGTAGAAGGTGTGGTGGAAATGATGATTGATGCGACCAAAAATTTCGACCATACACTTGACCAAAAAAGATTGTTTGCATGGCATGCTGCATTGTTCCCGACAGGTCGTTCCGGCATGTCAGCCATTACTGTTGGTGCATGGCGAAAGCAGGCGGGTGGTCCAATGCAGGTTGTTTCAGGAGCATTGGGAAAGGAACGTGTGCATTTTGAAGCACCCGAATCAATGCGCCTGAAACAGGAAATGAAAACTTTCCTTGTATGGTTGAATACGCAGAACAACCAAGACACAATGATAAAAGCAGCCATAGCCCATCTCTGGTTTATCACTATCCATCCATTTGATGATGGCAATGGACGTATAGCACGTGCCATCACCGATATGCTACTATCGAGAGCGGATGACACCGCGCAGCGTTTCTACAGTTTGTCTTCAGAAATACAAAGCGAGAAGAAGGCATATTACCTGGTACTTGAACAAACACAAAAAGGCAGCCTTGACATCACGAAATGGCTTCAGTGGTTTTTGCAAATGCTGGTGAGGGCGATAGTATCATCAGAAGAAAAATTGAGCGATGTGTTGTTCAAGGCGAACTTCTGGCAACGTCACTCAAAAACAATTTTCAATCCGCGACAAATAAAAATGCTAAACAAACTGATGGATGATTATGACGGCAAACTCACTACAACGAAGTGGGCGAAAATCACACGATGTTCGCAAGACACTGCCTTGCGTGATATACAAACGTTGATTGAATTGAGAGTACTGCGAAGAGAGAAAGCTGGTGGACGGAGTTCGGGGTATGAGGTGGTGAGGTAGGAGACTACCAACTTTCCGACCGCGAAAAAGAAATTCTGCAACTACTTGCGCAAGGAAAATCCTACAAACAAATTGCAGCGGCTCTCGACCTGGCTTTTGAAACCATTCGCTCGCACATGAAACGTATCTACGCGAAGCTGCATGTGAGTAGCAATACTGAGGCTGTGTTGAAGGTGATAAATGAGAGGTTGGTGTGAGGTGTTATTTGTTGTTTCGACTAAGTCTCTATTTTTGTTCAAACACAAAGCAATGAGCAACAAAGAAATAATACTTACGCAAACCATTGCGCAACTTGGTCAAATGTCAGAGCAAAGATTGCAGCAAGTTTCAGATTACGCAGCGTATTTGAAATCAATAGATGAGAAGGATGACGCCCACGAGTTGATGTCTATTGCAACCAATGGTGGTTCGTTCAATTTTCTTGAAAAGGAACCAGACATCTATACTGATGATGATTTAAAGGAAAAATTCTGAAATGAAGCGCGGAGATATCATTAGTATTCCTTTTCCATTTACAGACCAGACTACTTCTAAACGAAGACCATGCCTGGTGCTTTGGACGGATGGTTTAGATGTGCTTGTGGCATTTATCACATCCAACGTAGATAAAGAAAATGAGAATGACGTTGTGATTGCTCCCAATGCACTCAATGGTTTGAAAGTAGATTCTGTCGTGGTTACCAACAAACTTGCCTCGCTTGAGCGAACTTATCTGAAAGGCATTTTAGGTCATCTCACCTTGGTAGAATATGAATCCGTGGTAAATGGTATTCTAAAAAACATTCGTTGAGGTATTCACCCTTTTTGGGTAACGCACCATCTCAGTTATTCCATGTGCTTTGTCGTGATAAAAAAAAATCATGACAATGAAATACCTCATCACAAGCTTTATCGCATTTTGTTTTTCGCTCAATGCCATTTCACAAATTCCACAAGGCATAAACTATCAGGCTGTCGTACGTGATGGCAACGGAGATATAGCTGCCAACAGCAACATCTCCGTTCGCTTCACAGTGCATGAGGCCACTGCGAACGGTACATCGGTTTATCAAGAAACGCATACACCATCTACCAACGATTTTGGATTGGTGAATTTGGTAATGGGTGCTGGCACTGTCAACCTTGGAACATTCTCCAACATCAACTGGAAAGGCAACCTGCACTTCATGCAAGTGGAGGTAAATACAGGTGGTGGTTTTGTGGACACTGGCACTCAACAACTCATAAGTGTCCCTTATGCCTTTGCTGCAAAAGAGGCCACTGATATGCAACTCGATGAACTAACGGATGTAACAACTACAGGCGCAACAAGCGGACAAGTGCTAGAATGGAATGGCACTGCATGGGCACCTGCAACCGACAATGGCACAGCCTACACCGCAGGTACTGGAATCAACATTGCG
>JAYSWI010000175.1:0-6616 GCA_043718125.1 Flavobacteriales bacterium | reverse complement strand
CCAAGTCCAATGCACGTTGGGCCACTGATTGCAACAAATCTCTTCGCCCACAAATGTGGCTGGGGTCACAAAAAATAGGCAAGGAAGGAAATTGAGTTCGAAGTGCTATGGGTATTTCCCACATTGGTTTGTTGCGATAAATACTTTCGCCATAATGTGAAAAACCTCGATGCAACGCAATCATTTTATTGATGCCTGCTCGTTGCAATCTTTCCATCGCACCTAGCCATAATTGCAGGTCGGCATTGATCGGGTTTTTTACTATTATTGGTATATCAACACCTTTCAAAGCATCTGCAATTTCTTGCACCGAAAAAGGATTCACTGTTGTTCTTGCTCCAATCCAGAGCATATCGAAATTGTGTTTCAAACAAAGTTCAACGTGCTCGGCTGTTGCCACTTCGGTGATGATTGGCAGACCTGTTTCTGCTCGTGCTTGCACCATCCATTCCAGTCCTTTGGCGCCCACTCCCTCAAAAGAATCCGGCCTTGTGCGTGGTTTCCAGATACCGCCTCTAAGCACATTTACTATTCTGGATTCCGCCAACTGCTTCGCTGTGGATAGCAATTGCTCTGGGGTTTCCACACTGCATGGCCCGCTTATCAGAAATGGTGTGGGTGATGATGGCCACCATTTTTCCAGTGGGACAGCATCATTCAGAGATAATTGCGACATGATAAGATGATTAGAAAAACTGCTTCGGAGAAAAAATAATTTCTCGAAATTAGAAATGAATAGACATAGCAACACCCAATGCTGCTGAAATATTTCCACCATCGATCCTGCGGAAATTTTGCTCGGCAGAAACAATGAAAATGTCGCTTATGGGATAGAGCAAACGAACACCCGCCATTGGCGAGTAAACGAAATGGCCTTCGTTATTTGCATCCCACTGATAGGTAATTCCAGTGGCAATGATGTATGGTGAAATGTCGAATTTTTCGCCAAATGGAATATGAAAAGCGACCCCATCGGGAACCATGCAACTGAGTATAAACAACTCCCCCAGCCCATCGCCATTGCCGTAGCTATAGCAGTATCCTCCAATGGCTACTGCACCTATTGCCACGCCTAGGGTTATTCCTATTGGTGCGCGCAATTCTGAGTGGTAATCTGTAGCTGCAAAACTTGAATTGTTATAGCTGCTTGCAAAACCGGCTGTGTAAAGAAGACTCCATCTTTGATGCACAAAATGTTCTACACGCAATTCATGGTTCAAATTTCTACCAGCCGAAAAAGAATAAGTAATGAATGTGGACGCCTTAATAGCGGGGAATCCGTTTGCATTTGATATTGGCTTTGCATTGAACCCAAATGCAAAACTTACAGTAGAAAATGAACAGATAAAAATCAATATAATGCAATCTGTCTTTCTCATGAATAGCTTACAATTAATAATTTTTCTTATTTAGAAAACAAATCCAAATGCCATCAGATTTCCACCTGGAGCAATAAAATTCATTATCGATTTAGATGTTTCGGTTAATTTATGGTTGCTCATTACTTTGTAGTATGGGTTGGTCAATAATAATTCATACCCCAATGACACTTGAAAACGGGCTTTGCTGCCCAATCGCCAGTAATAAGATCCCCTGATATCAAAAGATTGTGTTGGCAAATATCTTAACGTTACAATCTCCGTTTCTTCAATGCCAAATTCATTGTAAACATCTAATGTCGATTCAATATCGTATCTAAAGCCGCTGCTATTATGGAAACTCGCGCCCAAGGACCAGCCCAAGCCGCAATTACTGTTTCGTTTGCTGAAATATATATTCATTCCAACACTTGACTTTATGCCCCAAGTGCCTAGTCCCACATTGACATTAAAGCCCACCTTGCTTTCTGTAAGGTATTCAATTTGAGCAGCCACAACTCCGTTCGAGTTGACGCCTGCGGTAAGACCAAAATATAAATTCTTGCAATCAACACCACTTTTTTTAGAAGTCACATATTCATCTTTCACTACTTGGCTATTGCTCGATAAACAATAGAATAAAAATGTGAGAATAAGTATTTGTTTTTTCATTTCGTGGGGTTTGTGTTCGGTAAAAATAAAAAGAGTTGTCAATGATGACAACTCTCCTTTTCAAAAACATTTTCTTTCAAAGCAAATTGACAATCTACTTTGAAAAAACAACAGTGCCCTGGACTGGACTCGAACCAGCACATCTTTCGAAATACGCCCCTCAAACGTACGTGTCTACCAATTTCACCACCAGGGCATTTTTTTAAATGCTTTACAAAGCTTATTCGATCAGCTTGTATTTCAACCCCAACAATTCGGGGCCAGTGTTAAACTCAGTATTTATGAAGAACAAAGAAGGACAGTGATGTGCTGTCCTCCTTTTTCTTCTGCCAATAATTTGGTGATCCCGCTGGGATTCGAACCCAGGGCCCATACATTAAAAGTGTATTGCTCTACCAGCTGAGCTACGGAATCAACTTTCTAAATAATGAAGAGCAATACAAGTACTACCTCCATTTTTTAGGGCCGCAAATATATACAGCTGTTTTTCCATAGCAACCATTGTTGAGAATTTTTTCAAAATCATTTAAAACCCTTGTCTATTCAGCTCTTCCAATTATAGGATGTCGCTCAAAAGGAGTTGATGAATCAAAATGTTTTCTATAAGTAATCAGTGTGCGATACTTTTTTGCACCCAAATTTTCGGCAATGTGGATCATTTTCGGATTAAAATCGCCAAGCCAAGTCATGATTGTTTCATCATATCTTTTTAGCGTTACTATGTTGTCCTCCGTCCATTTTATCATAGCTCCTTCAACGCCCTTTCCGTGGTATTCTCTGTCCACTCCAAACACCACACCTACCATGGTGTGCCGCTTACCAAATTTTTTGTACCACAAAAATTTCAGTTTGCCCAACCAATTTAAGTTGCCATTTACGTGTTGCATAAATTCATTCACTTCAGGCAGATTAATATAAAACGCAATGGGTTTTTTATGATGATAAACAAACACCATGATGTCCTTGTCCATGATTGGTTTCATGGCCTTCATTGCCTTGCGCGCTTGCTCAATCAACATGGGTTTGTGGCCAGGCAAACCTGCCCAGGCACTATTGTAAATGGTGACAAAATCATAGGCCAATTGTTCTGCACTTTTTTTTCTTGCATTACTTATGTGATAACCTTCTTGGCTCATTAGCGCATTCGTTTTTTTCACAAACACTTCTTGCGCGGGCACATACAAATCGCGCTTGTAGCACCATTGCTCGTAATATGTTTGAAATCCATAATCCTCAAAAAACTTTTGATAATAAGGAGGATTGTAGTTCATCCTAAAACTATTCATGTCCGAAAAATTCTCGACAAGCAAACCCCAATAGGCTTCCTTTTCGCCAAAATTTATTGGGCCATCCACCGCTACAATTCCGTTTGATTTCAACCAATCTATTGCGGTGTCAAAAAGCAAATGAGCAACTTTTACATTGTCCACACATTCAAAAAACCCGATACCACCAGTGGCTTGTTTTTGAGCATCAGAATATTTTTTGCTGATGAATGCCGCAATGCGTCCTATGGCTTTTCCATCTTTCAATATCAACCATCTTTTGGCCTTTCCCTCTTTGAAAAGTTTGTTCTTATTTGGGTCGAAAATGGAAGCTATGTCTTGACGGATGTGGGGGATGTAATTGTTGTCGGTTGCGTAAATTGTGGTTGGGAAAGCGAGCCACTGACCAATTTCTGTAGATGTGTTGACCTCAATAATCTTCATAGACAATTGTGAGAACTAAGATTTTTTCGTTAAACAGGCCGAAAGTATCAGGAAACTATTGACCTAAAAATTTGATGATGCGGACAACTGTGATTCAGATATTTTTGTCAGCCTTTTTCAAAAGAATATCCAACCAAAAATCAATCAACACATTTCAATGAAACACTTTGCTACAATTTGTCTATGCCTACTATTCTTCAATACGCTGGCAAAGGCTCAGCAGGTATCACCTTCCGATAAAGTACTCGCAGCATTTACCACAGAAGAGTTGGCAACTAAGAGTGCAGATGAAATTACGACACTCAACATCACAGCAGATCACCTTTGTTGGTTTGAAAATGTTAAGCCAGAAAATGTTTCAGCGACACATCAGTTGACTGACAAGAATGGCAATCCGGTGGTGCTTTCTGAGAATGATCTTATCACTTTCAATCCTTTCTTGTATCAACTAAAGCAAGAATCGCTCATCTGTCAGAATTTGATAATTGTAACCTCTGAAGGCAACAAACATTTGCTCATTGTTCGGTCTGAAACTATGATGGACAAAAAGATTCAGCAAGAAAAAAAGAAACTCGCAAAAAAGAAACTTTCTAAGTAAACGAAATATGAAGAAGAAATTACAATATGTATTTGCAACGCTAGTTGCAATTTTTGGCAGCACATCTGTCTTTGCTCAGGAGGTTTTCAATATTGAAGACTACACCACCCATGAAATCTGTGATGGAATAATGCACGATTCAAATGGTGGACTCGCCTCTTATGGAATGAGTGATAACAACACCATTACGCTTTGTGCATTGCCTGGAGAGACACAAATCAATCTTTATTTTATCGGTTTTAATTTATCGCAAAACGACTTTCTAACAGTCTATAATGGTTCAGATACGAACGCGCCACTTATTGGAACATACACTAGCGAAGATTTGCTTTTTGAAACTATTTCTTCGGACAACATTGATGGTTGTCTTACGGTCAATTTCACTGCAAATGGCGACAGTAATGTTGGTGATTTTTCATGCAGGATAATTTGTGGAGTTCCGTGCAGCTATCCTGTAGCTGATATGGTGGCTGAGTCGGATACATTGAGACTATGTCCAAATGAAGCGTTTTCAATTGATGGGAGTGCATCTTATTGGACCGAAGGTGCCAATTTGGATTCTGCAATTTGGGATCTTGGTGACGGTACATTTGATTCGCAACAATGGCCAATTCTTAGCCATACTTTTACAGAACCCGGAGGTTATCGCATACATCTTTTTATTGAAGATGATAACGGGTGTACCAATCTAAATTATCCTGAAATTATTGTTCTCGTTTCAACGCCATTTTCTTTTGATTTAGCCGCTTCTCAAGACACCGTTTGTGTTGGTAGTGATGTGTACATTGGAAGTAGTTTTTATGCGCAATTTCCTGATTCATCCTTCACCAATGAAGGCCCTCCGGGTGATCCCATAACTTGGGTAGAATCAGGAGAAATAGATTTGGGCGGTGGTGTTTATATCCCTGATAATCAAGGTTGTTTTACCACAGAAATTACATTCACCCAATTTGGTAATGCAGTGATTGATTCCCCTGATGATTTCTCTTCTATTTCGATTGATATGGAACATTCATTTATTGGTGATATAATAATTACAGTGATCTGCCCTAATGGAGAAGTATTAAGTATTTGGCCAGAGGCAGGACTATCGGGTACCTTCCTTGGTTCGCCAATAGATGTTGAAGATGATCAGCAACCGGGTACTGGCTTTGTTTATACATTTTCTCCTAACTCAACAGGTGGTACTTGGCAAGATGCCATTGATGGCGGTTCAAATCCAATTCCCGCAGGTGATTATGTTCCTGATGGAGCATGGACAGATTTGATTGGATGCCCACTGAACGGCACTTGGCAATTGGAAATATGTGACGTTGTGGGAGCTGATGATGGTTTTGTATTTTCATTCGGTATTGGCTTTGACGGTTCTTTTTATCCTGAGTCTCTAACATTTACTCCTGTGTATGGCGCAGGTTGTGATTCTAGTTATTGGGAGACACCAAATACGTTTTCTGAAATAGGTCCTCTTTGTGATTTTGCAATATTTACTCCAGAAGCAGAGGGGATTTCTACCTTTACTTATACCGTGGTCAATGATTTTGGATGTTCCTATTCGCAAGATATTTCTATCACAGCCGCTCCAGTACCAATTGTTCAAGCAACAGATGTTTCAATCTGTGTATCAGGTGTGCCTATGTCAGCATCTGTTACTAACCCGTTTCCTAATTGGGTTTATTTTTACGAATGGTCGCCTGCAACTGGTCTTTCTAATCCAAACATTCAGAATCCAATTCTAACAGGAGTGGATGAAACGACAACCTACACTGTGACGGCAACGCCTGATTTTGATGCAAACTGCGTAGGCAGTGCTACAATGGAAGTACAAATTATTCCATTTCCAAATGTCGAATTTGTTGACGAGTTCATATACTATTGTAACGATACTACTGAGGTTGTAACCACCGTTACCAATGCCACAAACGTTCAGTACAATTATACTTGGAGTCCAACTTTCGGATTAGAAGATCCAACTATTACGGCAAATGCAGAAGCCATCCTTATCGTTAATGCAATTCCTGAAAGTCCTTATGAAATTTACGTTCAAGTTGCTCCCATTTTTGATAATTTATGTTTGGGTTTTGATACCATTTCCTTGGTCATTCCTCCATTACCACCGGTGCAACCAATTGACTCTGTGCTTTTTTGTTTTGGAAGTGGTGAAGTGCTTTATGCGCCAATTGAAGACGAGGGCTTCGACTATAATTATCAATGGTTTTTCTCACAAACTGGAAGTCTATTTGAAGAGGTCTCCAATGAATCTGGCGGTTCGTTTTTTGCAG
>JAYSWI010000174.1:0-6668 GCA_043718125.1 Flavobacteriales bacterium | reverse complement strand
GTTGTTTCCATTGTTGAATTCTGAAGTGATGTAAGTTTGAAAATCTCTGATCTTATCAAGGCTTCTTAAGTTGATTGAGATGACATCGTCTTGGGCCTCTTCGGGTTCGCGAAAATCAAAATCGGCACTGTAATCATAGATGCGAGTAAGCTGTGGAACATGCGATGATAATTGCGGAAAATTAGCCAGTGCTTTGTCCAATTCGTTGCTTGCTGCAAAGGAAAATTTTACATTTCTAATTTCTATGTCAATGTTGTAACCATCAGTGTAAGTCTGTGTATGCTCGACTGGTTCATACACTTCCGTTTGCAAAGAATCATAAGGCGTTTGACTTAAAAAACTTTCGAATATTGATTTGATTTCCTTTGCTTCGACAGCAGTGCCCGTGAAAAAATAACTGAGCCAATTGGACTTTTGGCGCAGGTCAAATAAATCATCCTCACTCATTGCAGCATTAAAATCGCGTGTGGTGAGCATTTGAAATTTTCCGGGAATTTCTGCCACAACTGCTCTTATGTATAAAGGAACCAACATAGGAGCTGACTCTTGATAACTCAAAGAGGTGTCATACTCCATGAGTATGAATGGAGCGGATTGCTCGTATCCAAAATCGCTGAGAAACTTGGAGGTAACTATTACCGATAGGTCATTGGTGCTGAATTTTTCGCCCAACAATAGATTGTCTGCCTTTACAATATCCATGAGCAAAAAGTCACGCTTTTCATCCACATCTCTGCACCTCACGCGTCTTGCTTTGTTGTCGTTGATGTGTTGTATTCGCATACCATAGTTGAGCGAATAAGTGGAGATGGATTTGATATTAAATCTTTCAGATATTTCTGATTTTTCAAGCTCCAGTTTAAGTGCTTTTACCTCGTCCGCTCTGGATGCAGGTATCTGAAGTGTAACCCAATTCACGAAAGAATTGTTCATTTGCTGTTGTAGGTATTGCAAACTTCCGTTGGCAAATCCGATGGCCAAAAGCGTGAGTGACAATAGGGCCGTAAATACAATAAGGTTCTTCCTTTTTAAACCAACAAGGGCAAGGTATTCATTGGTATTAAATAGTTTGCGGTAATCAAAATTTTTGCGGGTTTCTATTTTGATTTCTTCCTGCTTTTCTGTTGTTCGTTGGACTTTGTAATAGTCACTTATTTTTTTTCGAAACGACTCTAATTCTATGTGATTAAAGTTCTCCCAATTCTTTCTGTCGAAAATATCATCCGCTGTTATTTGACTGTAACCTCCTTCTTCGGGTTTTCTGATGCAAATAATTTTTGACGCATGTTCTATTGCCAGATCAATGTCGTGGCTTACAATAATGATGGCATTTTCGTTCGTTAGTTTTTCCTTCAACACATGCATCAATTCGCGGGCATTTTGCTCGTCCAAATTGCCTGTTGGCTCGTCACCAAACAGCACTGTGAAATCGGATGCCAACGCACGAACAAAGGATAGTCGTTGGCGTTGTCCGCCTGATAAATGAGATGCCAGTTTGTCTTTGCTTACTTCGCTCAAAGGAAGATTGACGGCCTTCATCAAATGATGCACGTTATCTATTACCGCATCTTCGGTTTTATCTTCTTGAATCATTGGAGCCGCACACACGTTTTCATACGCAGTGAAATTCTCCATCAGATTGGTGTTCTGAAAAATAAAACTCAAGTATTTTTTTCTAATCTCTGAGAGTTGAATATGGTTGTTGTCATTCCATAACTCACCATACTCTATGCTCGCAGTTTCACTTTTTGGAAAGAAACTTATGCTACCACCGGCCAATGTATTGTTCATCAGGCCCAGTGTTTCCAGCAGCGTGCTTTTGCCACTGCCCGATGCGCCCAAAAGATAAATTATTTCACCTTTTGGAATGTCTAATTCGGGCACATAAAGCACACGATCTTTTTCATTGCCATTGTATGAGCAAGATAAATTTCTGATGCTGAATAGAATTCCATTGGTCATAAAATTCGGTGGATTGTTTGGTTACGGGAGGCTCTCCACGGGCAGCCAATAATAGCGTGTATTGGATATTTCGAAGGAGTGCACCTTATCACGTTTTATTTTTTTCAGTTGGCTTTCCTTTTGATTTAAGTAAGCCGCAACTTTTGTTACTTCTTCATCGGGTATTTTGTTTTTGCCACTTTTCAAAGAGAATTGATCCGCTTTGTATTTACTCAAAATAGACTCTTGGCCACCAACGGGCAAACCAGTAATAAGGTTGATTACTTCCTGAGATGTAAGCCTGTCCATGGCACTGCTTGCCTCCTTTCCAGGGCCGAAGTACGCTTTCACAATTTCGCGAAAGGCTTTGTCAATTATCAGTCTCGTTTCATTGATCGTTGCGCCTTCTATATTTATTTTTTCCAATTCGTGGGTAAGTGTTCCAAGCTCATCTTCATCCAAAAAAAGAACATATTTGTAAATGGGATATTTCAGATTTTCGCATTTGTCCACTGCTGTTCCATTTATAAAAAACTGAAAACTATTTCCAGCCAAAATGCGCAAAGTGTCAATTGGAATGTTTTCCATTTTAGAAAGCATCAGCAACAATGCTTCGCTTGAGTCTTGCCTTTCGCCAATACCCGAAATTTGACTCTCAAAACTATTTACTCCCTTTGAAGTAAGCGTGTCCACTTCGATAACCGTTCTGATAATAAAGTTCTTTAGCACTTCGTCCTCCACTGGTTTGCCCAGTTCTGTAAAGTGCATGGCACCATAAGTTGGCGATGCTTGAGGATAATTTAATTTGTAAAACAAAGGGTCATCGGTTTTGGCCAATTGCACTTTTTTGGTTCTCCCCGGATAGTCATCTTTGTAGGTTGACCGTATGGCCTCACCACTTTTTTCCATGATTGATTTGGACTGTACAATCATATCTTGATAGGCTACATTTTCATTTTTTGAAACTTGATAGGTTATCACATTTGCCTTGGTCCGTTTTATTTTTTCAATAATATCTGTTTCAGAAATTCTTGTGTCATTTTTATCATTTCCAGCGCCTCCTATTAGCACCACCAAATTGGTTTGGTCCGTTTTTCCTTCGAACATGTCCAGTGCTCTCATCAGCCCATGGCGCACGGCTTGCGGCCCGTCTTGCATATCCATACAGTTTTTTGCAAGTGCATCACTCCTGAAAAATTCCTTTATTCTTTCACCGTTGGCGGCAAGTTTTTTTGTTTCGTCCAACATGTTTCCCTCCGGACATTTTTCTTCAGCGTAATCTCTATACACCACTGCTCCCCATTGAAATTCGTTGTCGGTATTTTCTTCACCCTCAAAGATGTCTATGGATTTCGCTATGCCTTCATAAATGGCAGGATACCAATTGTTCATAAAGCGCGAACCGTCCACTACAAATACGATATTTATTTTTCTTGTTTCAGAGCTTACTCTATTGGCTTCATCGCGAGCCAATGCGTGTTCTTCTTTTGACATCACGGTTTTTCCTTTCAAATCTTTTATTTCAGAAACAAATCCGGTTTTGAAATAATTGATTCCATCAATCAGGGTTTGCTCTAGCACCGGTGATCGAAGCCAAGTCATGTTTTGGCGTTCTTCATAAGTGTCTTTAAATCCATAGTTCTGAGAAAGCCCTGTTACTTTACAATCGCCTTGAAAGGCTTGTGCATCGGACTGGCTTTTAAAAACACTTGCCTGAATTTTGTTTTGTCTCCTTTCATCGGCCGCATCGTTGTCCCAATTTGGCTCCAGACAAAGGCGTTGTTCCCACACCGCAAGTATGTCTTTGGAAACCCAGCCCAACAAAATTCCGCTTGCGTCATTTTCGGGAAAGTCATAGTCTCTGCCAATCAAAGCTGAAGTTTCGGTTTCTTTATAAATGAAAAGAAATCCAAATAATTGAACAGACACGTCCAATTTTTTAGTTAGTTGAGGGTTTCCAAATATTCTAATCAAGGTGCTATTGTCCATCACATATTTTGATGGATTTCTAAGGCTTTCAATGCTGTGCGTTGCCAATGCTTTTCTTCTGAAATTATTTTTTTCTGTCACCAATCCTTTCTTCCAGAGCAACATTTTGTCCTTTTGTATCCAGCCATAATCTGGATTGGCATTGTCTAATTTTCGGGTGTCGCTGTTGTATGCAGCTTGGTCATACTTCATTATGTGAATAGCGGTTTCCGTATCCTCCACCACATAGCAGGCTTGCAGAAAAGTGAGTTTGCCTTTTTCCTTTGTGCATTCCTTGTCTTCAAAAGTTGCATTGTTGGTTCTGTCGCTCCATATTATCCAAGTGTTGTTTGCATTCGTTGAGCGTTCCTTTTCTGTTACGTTGCCCACCACTTTTCCGGTCGGATGCAGCGCATAATGATTTGGCGGATAGAGGACGGTATATTTCTGTGCAAAAAGCTTGGTAACGCTTGCAACAGAAATGATAATAATTAAAAGTAGAATTTTTTTCATTGGTCTAATGTGGTATAAGAAATATTCCGATTGTTGTTGATAGCTGATTGAAAATTGAGTGCGTCATTTAATTTTTTCGCATCCACACTTGACGTGTTGTTGGAATAAATAATGTTGACCTCAATAAAAGTGGCGCTTGAAAATAGTGCCAACTCTTGTGGCAACAATTTGAAAAGGGCTCCATTTGACGGAAAATTTGCAGAAGAATAAATGTCGGATGTTGTGTTGTCTGTAAGATAATAATATATTTTTAGCTTGTTGTGCGGATGTTGAGACAACAAGTAACTAAATTCTTCTTTGATCTGAATGGCGTCATAAGCAAGGTCAGGTTCATCGGGGTTCGAAGTAGTATATTTTGTAAGGGCATCAAGTATTTTATCCGCTGCTGAAGCAATGACGGGAGCGTCACCTTTACTTCCGTAAAAATAGATTTCGCCTTCAGCCTTGAGCTTTTCTACTTGTTGCTTTAGATGAGAAAAAGCCGCTGTACTCAGACCGTCCTTTTCGGTGGACTGACTTGCGTCCACATAAATGAGTGCGCAAGAATTGGATTCGTCCAAAGTATTAAAAGAGCAAAGAAATAAACTCACTATAACTAGGAAAACGACAATGAAATATTTCATCATTTGATGGTGATTTTAGTGATGTAATTGTTTTCAGTTGTCACCTTTACACTGCTGCCTTCCACACTTCCATTAAGAGGTAAGCGGCTTAAATAGGTGTCCAAAATAAGCGTGCTGCCATTGGCTTGCTGCACAGGTATGGACGGTGAAGAGCACAAGTCAAGGAGTCGTTTGTAATTCGCATTATTGCCTGCTGCAATTTCTTTCAGATATTTAAGTATGGTAGCGTTGATGTCCGGTGCCGGTGGTGGTGGCTTAGGCGCATCGGGGCTTCGCTCCACATTCAATTCCAATCTGGCAGATTCGCTTTGTCCATTTACGGTAAGCATCACTGTTTTTTTACCTGGCGATTTGAAGGTGTAGGTTGGGTTTTGCTCTGTTATTATTTGCATCACATCTTCAAAAGTCCATTCCCATTTGGTGGCTCCATCACAATACCCTTTGAATTGAACTGGCTTGCCCACATAAACTTTGTCTCCATTTTTGGGTCCTTCTATGCTGGGCGTTTTAAGGTCAAGCACCTTCGGGCTTTCATTTGGTGCCGGTTCGATAATGATTGTTTTATCCACCGTGCATTGCGTGTTTACGGTAAGGGTGACATGAAACGTGCCTGGCGTTGTAAAAATGTGTTTAGGCCCTGGCGCCAGCACGTGTTCGCTGTTATCGCCAAAGTCCCAATGAAAGTCTTCGCCCACTAAGCAATAAAAACGAATTTCTTCGCCCACTATCAGCACACCATCGTACTGTATTTCCACATTATCAGGACACTCGTCCTGCATCATATAACGCACTAGTACTATTACACCGGCTATGAGCAAAACTCCACCAAGTATCACAAGCGCAATTTTATCTAGTCCCTTTTTGTTTCTGTTCTGATTCATATTTCAATTTTATTTTTTTCTTTTAAAATTTGATCCCAATGCGCAAACTAATCGATGTAAGTTTTGCACTTTCTACACTTGTCATCACACTTCGGTATTTGTCATCGCGCTTTTCGAACATATAAAAGTCCTTGGCTTTGTGAGAAATGGAATGAGCAAAATATTGAAATCCGATATATGGGCTAATACTTTTCTCGCTGTTGAATATCCAATTGACTCCAATTGAAAAGCCCATTTTCGGATCAAATTTTTCTTCAAACGTTCCGCTCTTTGCAATATCCCAACCCACATCTCTGCGCTGCGATGCTATGGAAAGTTCTGCTGCCAGGTTGCCTTGCGAGGCATCATCAGCCATTGCCTCGTCAGTTAGTATCCAAGTTGTGTTGGCGAAATTGCCGGTGGCATCGAACACATTGTTGCTGGTGTAATAACCCTCGAAGTCTGCCAAGGCGCTACCATCGGAAACCACTTTTTGACTTAGCCCCAATACAATACCTGCCTGCAAACTAAAAAGGTTTTTTCCAATTTTCTTTTGCAACAAACCCAGCAGTGGAATATTTAATGAATTTATTTTCAGGTCTTCCTTTATATCCGCAACTTGAACTATCCTGTTGTATGATTCGCCAAACTTATCCGCTGCTTTATAGTGTACATTAAAATTGGTTATGCCTATTTCAGCTTTTTGTTGCACAAAACTCAAACCGGTTGCAATGCCTACTTTGGTGTTGCCTCCTTTTGTATA
>JAYSWI010000173.1:0-6679 GCA_043718125.1 Flavobacteriales bacterium | reverse complement strand
TATTACAATTTCAGAATCCTTCTCTTCCGATTCGTGCTGCACATCAAATTGATTGGCTTTCAATTGGGCCATCATCACCTCGCTGTCAAAAATGTTTTTGGCGCAACCAAGCGTCACGACATTCACTTTGTTTTTCTTTAAAGTTTTGGTTTTCATACTTGGTTGCAAATAACGGAAGCATCTTTCATTCAAAACATATCTTAGTTGCAACCTCTTACAATCAATGATGGTATAAAAGCGCACCCTATTTGATAATTTATGAAACAACTTGCCCTCACGGCAACACTCATTCTTTCTTCTCTTCTTTCAATGCATTGTCAGTCCGACACCAGTGCATCTCTGCTCAAGGTGGAGGTTTCTAAGTTTTTTTCTACTAGCCCCATTCAAAAAACGCCAACAAAGAATGTGACCATCGCAGGCCTCAAATCACAGGACATTCGTGAAGCACCAGGCAGCATACTTATCATCGACCGTCAAGAAATACTTGCTTCAGGAGCTAGGGACATCATGGAGGTATTGGCAATGGTGCCAGGATTCAATTTTGGACGTGATGTGGATGATGTAATAGGACTTGGCATACGTGGACAATGGGCGCATGAAGGCAAATTCCTGATAATGTACAATGGGCTACCGCTCAATGAACTGGATTTCGGAACATTCGCATTTTCTAAGAGAATCAACATTGCAAACATTGCAAAAATTGAAATAATGCTTGGTGCAGGTTCGGTAATTTATGGAGGAACGGCCGCACTTGGCGTAATCAACATCATTATCCTCAAACCTGGTGAAAATGATGGGTCTAGTCTAAATGCTGTTAATGCATATACTAAGGAGGGCCTTGCCTATATCCATATCGGTTTTGAAGGCAATCACTACCTTGGCAATGAAACCTTTGTATCATATTTTATGGGTATGACAGAGGGAAATAAAACCAACAGTTCTTTCAGTGATTACAATGGCATGCAAATCAATTATTCGGACAGCACTGATTTAAGATCATCGGAATTATTTGGTCGTATTCAAAGAAAAGGATTGGCCTTTCAACTTTACTCAAATGACTATAATTTTAATGTAATTGATGGCGGCTATCGGGTTGTAATGCGCAATACTGTGGCTGAGATAACTCAATCAAAAAAAATCGACTCAAAGCACACTTTCATAGCTAAGGCGTCTTATCAATTTCAGCTTCCATGGTATTATGAAAACACATACGACCTTGCCAGAAATGAAGCAAACACCAGCTCAAAAAAGATAAATGTAAGCAGTCTGTTAGCGAGCAGTTGGAATAGAAAATTTCAATCTACTATTGGTTTGCAGGCATACAGCACCTTTAGCAAAAATGAATTTTCTGCTGGAATAGGCGATATGAGTGCATCAACCAGAATGCTGAACGCAGCTGGATTTGCAGATCTAACCTACAGGTCTAAACTTGGTATTTTCAATGCCGCCCTAAGAGGTGAAGTCAACAATATGCTCGCACCTCAGATGGCCCCTCGTGTAGCATACAATAAAATTATGGGAAAGTTTCACTTCAAGGCGTCCATGTCCAAGGCGTTCAGATTGCCAACAATATTGAATATCAAGCTTGGGCCAGACAACAGTGTTCTCAAAGTGGAACGAACTCATAATCGTGAACTTCAGTTAGGGGTGGATCTTAGCAAGGAGGTCTTGATACAAGCCAATTTCTTTCAGACTGAGATAAAGAATCCAATAGTCTATGTCTCAGATTCAATTGTGCTGGACGCATACATCAATCGCACAAAAGTAGGCTCACGAGGTATTGAGTTTAAGTTGAATGTGCACAGTAGGAAACTATTCCTGAACATTGGTTACAGTTTTTATAAAAGTCGTTGCTCTATAAACGACCTAGCTGAAGTCTTGACCAGTCAAGGAAATTTTCTGGCATTTCCGAATCATCGTATCGCCTATTCATTGCGCTATCAATTTACACACAACTTGGCTTTCAACGCCCATGGTTCTATGCAGACCATAAATACAAGTTTTGAGCTGGTAGCGGATTCCGAAGATAAGTATCAAGAGGTAACATATCCCATGACCGTTTTGGCAGGTGTGGATTTTGATTTTCATTTTCCTAAACTTAAGGACTTCAAATTTCGCTTCGGTCTGGAAAATATTCTGGACAGTAAACAATACATCGCCAGTCCATACAATTCAGGTTTGGCGGCAATAAGGATGAATGGTAGGGAATTAAAACTCCAGCTTTCATATCAAATCACAAAATAATTTGAAATGAAAATTACTCTTCTTACTCTTTTTGCTGTCGTTACTAATCTTTCACTTTGGGGCCAATCCTCAGGCCTAGTTACTCATGAAATTGCCTGTGCGCGAATGCAAAATGCGGCAGAAGCTTCGTTGGATAAGAATAACTTACCCGTGGCAAGAGTCATAGCAATAGAGGCATTGGATGAAGCTCAGAAATGCACCGATGCTAATCTTATCACACAAAGCCTTCTGCTACTTTATAGAATTTCAAATCAACAAAACGATTTTTACAAAAGTCTTGAAGCCGGCATTGCAGCATTTAGCGAATCTGAAACTGCTTTGCCCGATTATCGATTGGCATCTATCCTTTCGTTACTTTCACTTTTTGAGCGTTGGGATATTATGCAGCTTAGCCTTGAATATACTGATGCAGGACTTGGTTTGGCATCACTGGACAACAAAATAAAATTGTATCTGCTGAAATCGAAGGCAATATCGTTAGAAAAAAACAAGAGGATGGATGAGGCCATAATGACTTGGATCGAGTTGAAGAATTTTGCAAGAGATACAAATGGCCTTGTTGAGCAATCGGAAGCACTTCAGCGTCTTGGGATCATCTATCGGCAGCGTAAAGAGTATGACAAAGCTGCAGTATATTTTCAAGAGCAAAATGTACTCTCAGGCTGGCATCATTTCTATTTGCAGAAAGCCTCAAGCGCCAACAACATTGCTATATGTAAAGAAGAATCTGGAGACCTTCAATCAGCATTCTATTTTTACGATGAGGCACTGGAAAATTGTGTCAAGGGTACAACGCATTATTCGGAGATGTGCCTAAATCGTGCATATCTTGAAAAGCGTGTTGGCAATAAGGAAGAGATGAAACGATTTGTCGATATGGCATTGAAGAATTCCAAAAAAATTGGCGATGCTTATGGCGAAGCAAAAGCCCTGATAGTAAATGCTGCTATTTTAAAGGATGAAGGCAACAGGGTCGATGCGCTTAATGAAATTCAAAAATCTCTTGAGATATGTAAGACCAATGGTTTCGATGATATTCAACTAGAGGGTTTGACCTTTCTTATCCAATTTCATGTAGAATCCAATGATCGTGAAAAAGAATCTCAGTTCATAGTTGAAAAGCAGGAAATAAGCAAAAAATTAGAGCAGAACAACAAATCATTGCTGCAACAACACACCAACTTTGCTTTGGCCGTGGAGCAAACAAAAGCCTCAGTACAGGCAGTTATTTCGAAAAACAAAGAATTGAAGTTGGAGATGGAAAAACAACGTCTTGATAAAGACAATCGAGAAAAGACAATAACCATCATGCGCACTGAGCAAGAGCTGGCGAGGTCAGAGTTTGAGCGCACCAGAGTTGCAAAGGAAAAGGCGCAACGCGAATTGTTACTGGTTCAAGCTTCACTCGAAAACCAGCAAAAGCAAAATGCGATAATTGAATTGGAAGGAGCTCGTTCTGCTCAATTGTTGGAACTGACAAAACTAGAGTTGGACAAGGAAGCAGAAAGCGGCAAGTTGAAAATGGCAGAGCAACAAAATCAAATTTTAACCAGCGCATCTCTAGCCAATAGTGAGCGTATCAAGCGCGAACAAACTGCTAAGCAAATGGGAATTGCTATTGGTATTCTATGTATTATCTGTGCTGTTGGTGCAATCTTCATAATGCTGCGTGTAAGAAAAAGTAATAAGCTGATTGCCATAAAAAACAAAGAACTGAATATCAAAAATGAAGATATTGGGAAGAGTATTGTTTCGGCCAGTTACTTTCAAAGTTCAATCACGCCCGACTCTTCTAAATTGAAGCAGGTCGTTGGGGATGGATTCATTCTGTACAAGCCATTGGATGTAGTAAGTGGAGACTTACCGTATATAGCAAATATCAAAGGGTGTACTTACATAGCAGCAGTGGACTGTATCGGGCATGGTGTCCCCGCTGCTATGCTCTCCTTCACAGCCTACTACAATTTGAACACAATACTCGAGTCCTCGAACTTTGGAAGTGACCTTGGTGAAATATTAAAACAATTGGATGCACAGATCAAAGTCTCCCTCAAATCGAAAGGTGAAGAGGGAAATTTCAATGCAGGCATGGACATATCCTTAGTGAGAATAGATCATGAGGCCAGGCAGATGCACTATGCGGGGGCACAATCACCAATGATCATCGTATCTGATCAGAAATGTGAATACATAAAAGGTGACCGCTACAGCGTGGCCGATATCAACTCAGGTTTCGAACCAACATACGCTACACACTTTGTTGATATGCAAAAGGGTCATAAATACTACCTCATGAGTGATGGCTTCTGTCATCAAATGAGTGGTGATGAAGGGCAAAAACTGTTTTCAAAAAGGCGCTTCTTGGAACTTATCACAGACAACTTCCGTTCAACGTTTCATGAAATTGAACAAAAACTTAGAGCGGCACATTCTGAATGGAAAGGGAACAATCAACAGACTGATGACATACTTGTGATTGGTTTTGAAATTTGATAAAAAATTACCCCTATGGATCAAAGGCATACACTAACCTATGATGGAAATATTTCCGATGATTTGCGCTCCTTCATGTGCTCCACACTCAAACAAAGTATGGAGGATAATATGCCAGAAGTAAAGCGAGTGACCAAATTGATTGGGTTTGCCCTTGAACTTTTGGACAATGCCCAACGATATGGCGATGGGGCCAAAATTGAATTTGAATGGCACACAGATGGAAACAATCTCGCTGTGACAGTGAAAAATATTTCAAGCTTGTACAATGCAAGGCGTCTTAGTGATACAGTTGACCATGTATTAAGCTTGGACTCTGACGACCTGACGGCTGAATATCGCGCAGTAATGCTCAATAATGAGTTCAACAACGCTGGTGGCGCAGGTCTTGGATTTTTGCAAATGGCGAAGAATGGCGCAAAGGAAATACGTGTCAAAATAGAAGATCTAGCAAATGGCCTGTGTGTTTGTTCAAGCACTGTCATTGCACCCATTCCTTCCACGCAGCATACAAACTCATAGAAAAGCTTCTTTCGATAAATAAAAAAAAAACATTATGACACTTAAAAAGGAACCATCTCAAAGTAGCCCACTCATCGATTTTGATTTGAGCAAGCAGATACAAAAAATACAAGGCGTTTCCATTCCGGTGGATGCGTTTAGTTTTTACCTAGAAACTTATGATTTTTTAGAAAAAAATAAAGGTAAATTCTTGCCAAATACAGAATTTCATTTTGACCTGAAGTACTTTAATACGTCAAGCAGCAAAGCGCTATTTACATTGGCAAGGCGCATTCAAGCGCTAGTTACCGAAGGAGCAGATATGAAAATAGTTTGGTACTATTCAGATGACGATGACTTCATGCTGGAGTCAGGAGAAGAGTTTCAAACGCTATTGTCCACACAATTTGATTTCAGAAAGAATTGATACTTTTGATCTAAAAGTGCTAAAGAGGATGGTCGATGACCATCTTTTTTTTGGTGTGTCAGGTAAGTCTATCAGCTTTAGGGTGCAAGTCCCGAATACACTTTACAGTAAAGGCCATTAGCCAAAAGTAAAGGGGTCCAGCTCAATGCGGAATCTGAATCAAACTGGCGGCAAACATTCGCGCATACGAACAGAAACTGCATGCAATACCAATTCTAGGTTCAAAATAGTCCAACAACTATCTTGGACATAGATTGTAATTATCGCGCAAGTGCAGGGATAAATGCCGTTAGAGTAACAGTTAGCACTCCTTAGCGTTTTCCAAACGAGCGTAACTGAGATTAGAAGTTGCGAAGGAACATTTTACAGAAACCTAAACAGCATAAAGCGTTAGGTTCTGGATGATGTTTCCAAAGAAACAAACGTCCATTTACCGTGCGGGACATCCTTACATATATGCAGAGGCTGCATGAATGGAAAGCGGATACACATAGGGCTTACTGAAAAAGTAAAATTCACTTTGCATATTAGACTTTATATAAGTTAGAATGTTATGACATTTTCCAATTTTATAGTGGCTTTAAAACTTATAGTTCGTGTCCTTTGAAATCTAAAATCCGCACCTGTAAACTAACTTATCTAAAGTCTATTATAGTTTGTAAACATTTGAGTCAACTTAATTGCAAAGAATTTGAAAGTACTGGGTCAAAACTGTTGAAATTTCTTTGTTCAAAAAGTTAGAAACAGGTTCGATATACAAACACCAAATTGCAAAACAACTCAAGACCAATTTATGAAAAACTCTGCGCTCCCGATAGTCTATCAGGACTGCACCCTTGCCTTTCTCTTTGGCCCAATCCAATATGGTGTTGATGCTTTGCTCTTTGGCATTGTCAATAAATCCGCAGGTGTTAATTATTACAATTTCAGAATCCTTCTCTTCCGATTCGTGCTGCACATCAAATTGATTGGCTTTCAATTGGGCCATCATCACCTCGCTGTCAAAAATGTTTT
>JAYSWI010000172.1:0-2308 GCA_043718125.1 Flavobacteriales bacterium | reverse complement strand
GTTGGTTTTGTTGGCCTCTTCTTGCTATTTAGATATATGCTAGATGGCACCAATGTTATCAAAACCATCATTTATCCAATCATCTACGCAAGTGGAATTACACTGGCCGGCCTCATTATTTCCGATAGCTCTTTGACCAAAATAGAACGCGACCGTATTTTGGTCATATACATCGTTTCATTCTTCATCATTTTCTTTTGGGCGGCCTTCGAACAGGCAGGTTCATCATTGACATTCATCGCCAACAACCAAACAGACCGACACATTTTTGGTTGGAATATGCCACCAAGTATGGTTCAAATTTTTAACGGTATTTTCGTTGTGATGCTGGCACTACCATTTAGCCTTTTATGGGACAAACTAAGAGCAAAAAATAGAGAGCCACTTTCTCCGGTGAAGCAATCCATCGGATTGGCGATGATTGCACTTAGCTATTTCATCATTGCACACAATGTAAAAGACATAGGAACACTTGGTCTGTTGAGCATTGGTTGGCTGATACTTCTCTACTTGATACAAACTATAGGTGAACTTTGTTTATCGCCAATAGGCCTTTCGTTGGTAGGCAAACTGTCGCCAAAGCGATTTGCATCTTTGCTCTATGGTGTGTTCTTTATTTCCAATGCAGCAGGCTACGCGCTGTCAGGCACACTTGGTTCAATACTGCCGGCCACAGGCGACAAATTTGTGAAAGCACAAGAGCTTGGAATAGATTTAAAAGCAGTGCTTGACAAATCCGTAATACCCTCAGCAGATCATTTAAAGCTGCTTGAGGCGAATCAAATAAGCGCCTCAAATCCTGTATTTGCAGGAGTTGAGATAAGCAATCTGTTTGAATTTTTCATGGTGTTCGTGGTGCTTTGTGGCATTGCAGCTGTGGTGCTTTTTTCAATTACACCACTGCTTAAAAAGATGATGCACGGTGTGCGTTAATATTTTTGGAATGATGAACTAGCATACTTTGGAGGCCTGAATCTTATGATGATTCGGGCCTCATTTTTTTTATTCTCAACATCAAATAAATAAAGTACTCATGGCAAAAACAATAGACGGTGATATGCACTTAACAGCCAAATCCGGATATGAAAAGGAGCTTCAAGCGATAAGAAATTTCAAAGGCAAATACCCCAAACAATTGTGGTCGCTGTTCTTTTCAGAAATGTGGGAACGTTTTTGTTTCTACGGAATGCGTGGAATGCTCACTTATTTCATGGTCACCCAGTTGTTTTTGGATGACAAGGCAGCCAATTTGCAATATGGCGCAACACAATCTTGGGTTTACGCTTTCACTTTCATTGGCGGTTTGTTCGCTGATAAAATCTTAGGATTTCGCAAGTCACTCTTCTGGGGTGGGCTTTTGATGATTACCGGAAGCATCATTCTTGCTATAGATACTAAAGAATATTTCTTTCTTGGCATTGCATTCAACGTAGTCGGCACCGGGTTTTTCAAACCAAACATTTCGAGTATGGTAGGCCAACTTTACAACTCAGGTGATACAAGACGTGATGATGGTTTTTCGCTTTTCTATGCAGGCATCAATTTGGGAGCATTGCTTGGCGGGTATTTCTGCATTGCCATAGGCAAAGGCCAATTTATGTCCGACATTATTGCTGAAGGATATCGTTGGAATGTTGCCTTTGGACTAGCCGCAGTGGTGATGACGATTAGCCTCATCACATTCATATTTACTCGAAAAACGCTTGGCCCAATTGGTCTTTCACCATTTGAAGCAAAAGGGATTACCGATAAAAAGTGGGTTGATTTTGCAGTATATGGCGGAGCTTTGCTTTGCATACCAATCATTATGGTAATGGTGGCCAACACCCGCTATACTGATTGGTTTATGTATTGTATTGGGCCGTTTAGTCTTGCATATCTGGCCTACGAAATGTCGCGCAGCACAAAAGATGAAAACAAAAAACTAATAGCAGCTTTGCTATTCATCGTTTTCTCAGTGGCGTTTTGGGCCATCTTCGAACAAGCCGGTGGTTCACTTAGTTTATTTGCCGCTGACCACCTTCACGACAGTCTTTTAGGATTCATCACGCTTGATCCAAATGGTGTGAACAATGCAGCCAACTCATTTTTTGTGATTGCTTTTGCAGCAATAGTTGGAACCATTTGGGTGCTGCTTGCAAAAAAGAAAATCGAACCAAACACAGTTGTGAAATTTGGTCTTGGATTTTTGTTTCTCGGTTTAGGCTATTTCATTTTCTTTTCCGGAAGATTTTTTGCTGACCTTGCTGGCAAGTCATCGCTTGATGTATTTACAATTGCCTATTTCGTAGTTACCCTTGGCGAGTTG
>JAYSWI010000171.1:0-6708 GCA_043718125.1 Flavobacteriales bacterium | reverse complement strand
TGTTTTCAAAATTTATGGTGAATTCGTGTTGGTGTTGACCGTCATTCATTCTAAGAGAAGGTCTTCACTGAGATATAAAGTGAAATGACATTGCAAGGAATGATACTGATGGCGGAGAATGCAGTGCATGGGCTTTCGATTTTTTCAGTGGTGAAGGAAATGAATGCAGGCAATATGGTGAAATAATTTTCAACCAAATCCATGGCAGTTTCATTTTTACGCAAAATGCGTTACGCATTTTGCGTAAAATTGCAGGGTCAAATTTTCGACCATGCAAAAACCATCGAACCCGTTCAGTATAAAAGGCTACTACGGCCCTGAGTATTTCTGCAACAGAGAAAAAGAACTTGTCCGAATACTCAGCGCAGTAAAAAACAACCGCAATCTGGTGCTTATATCACCGCGTAGAATGGGCAAGACAGGGCTTATCCGCCATGCAACACATTCCCTTGCAAGGAGAAAGATTCCTGTTTTTTATGTGGACATCTATGGTAGCAACTCCTTGTATGAATTGGTGCAGTTGCTGGCCAAAAACGTGTTGGGAAAATTGGACAACAAACCAGAGCGATTGCTACTTTCTTTGAAAAACACATTTGGTTCGCTACGTCCATCTATTGAGTTTGATGAGTTCAGCGGTACACCATCTATCACCTTTGATATTCAGAAGCGCGAAGCAAAGACCACAACGCTTGAGAAAATATTACAATATGTAGAGTCCAGAAAAAAACGGGTGGTTATCGCCTTGGATGAGTTTCAGCAAGTGACGAAGTACAAGGAGAAAAACGCAGAAGCACTTTTGCGTTCCGTGATTCAGCATTGCAATTACACACACTTTATTTTTTCAGGCAGCCATCAAAGTATTATGACCAGCATGTTTGGTTTGCCCAACCGCCCATTTTACAACAGTGCAGAAATGTTGGAACTACAACCGGTTCCTATTGAAGCTTATGCGGCCTTCATTCAATCACATTTTAAATCAGCCCGTAAACAAATATCATCGGCCACCGCCAAGCTAATAGTAGAGCTTGGTCGAGAACACACTTATTATATCCAGCATCTGTGCAACAAGCTTTTCACACTACCCATCAAATCTTATGATGAACAACTGGTGCGAAAAACACTGGGAGAAGTGTTGATGGAAAACGAAGGCACGTTCTACAACTATCGCAATTTGATGACAGATAATCAATGGAAACTAGTACGGGCAATAGCGAAGGAAGAGGGTGTAAAAAGATTGACAGGCGCAGAGTTTTTACAAAAGCATCACTTGGGTTCGGCTTCTTCTGTGCAGCGTTCAGCGAAGGCTTTGCTTGATGCAGAATTTATATTTCAATGGCGCGGAGTGTATCATGTGTACGACCAGTTTTTTGCACAATGGATGGCACACAAATTTTAGAGTTTTATTTTTTACGCAAAATGCGTAACGCATTTTGCGTAAAAATTATTTCTGTGTGATTTTTTAAAGAGATACGACTGGTTTTTTACACGTTGGTTGAAGGGTATGTATTATACCAATGCGCAGCATTCGAATACTGGTTCAGTTGAATCTGCGCGATAAGCTGATGCAGTATATGCGCATCTAGCAAGCCTCAAACACTGGTGTTTCAATTTTAAAATCGTCTGAAAATAATAGATTAAACAATCGTGTCTATAGGGTAATTGCGATAGCCCTAGCCAAATAATTGGACAAAACGATTTGGTTTTATTCGCGGATACAGCAGTCGCACATACGGCACTCAATAGGACATTGCTCGACCTAGCAAATGCGGGAATAGATTGGCTACAGATGGAAAAGTAGCATTCAAAAAAAAATGCTTGAGGAAATTCAAGAACAAAAACGTAATTTATTTATTCAGAGCATTCATCGCTGTTCCGGCAAAGACTACGCAATTCAATAGCCCTCACACTGCACATAAATAGTTTCGCTCCTCACTTTGGATATACTACTTTCCGTATCTCTGGATCTTCTGCCAGATAGCGCACTTTCACCTTGGTGCCTTGTTCATACATGGGTTCGCTTTCGCACATTTCTTCTGCACGAAAAGTGATGCGCTCATTGTTGCTCGTATAAAATTCAATCATTGGATAGAACACTTTTTTACCATCTTGTACTGAGGCCATCCAATTAATAATGATACCTTCGGCTATTGATTCGTTTGTAAGAAATTTTATTTCTTTCTTGAATTTCCACCATACTACTAGCAGTATAAAAATGACGATAGTTATGGCAATGATCCATTCAATAATTGAGAAGTCCATTTTGATTATTTTTTATTGCGACAAAAATGGGTGAAAGAAATTTCTACTGAACTTTGTGCTTTAAGATTTCCATTCGCTTTTCAAAAGACTATATACCGCGCTGTCGTAAAATTTTTCCTCGAAGAATAAATTCTGACGGAAATAGGCCTCTTGCAAAAAGCCATTTCGTTTCAGAATATTGGCTGACGCTTCGTTTTGGGGATTGATGTCGGCCTCTATGCTGTTGGCCTGCATTGTTTCGAAGGCGTATCTAATGACTGCACAAAGTGCTTCACTCATGATGCCTTTGTGCCAATATTGAGGAAGCATTAAGTATCCAATTTCTGGTCGTGAATGTTCCTTTTTCATGCGCCAAAAGCCAATCACTCCAGCCATCAAATTTTCATCCTTCACGGTCACCACCCACGAGATGCCTTCTTGTTTTTCAATCAGGTCAATATTGCTTTTGATGTTATCCATTGTTTCTTCCAAAGTCTTTGGTTTGGGCTTTTGCAAGTAATGCATTACTGCGTCATTGGTTCTCATTTCATGCAATCGTTGCAGATGCGATTCGTTCATTTTTATTAGAAGTAAACGTTCTGTTTCAAGCACAGGAAATGGATGGAATGGAGTGATAAGCATGGGATAATTTTGACAAGGGTAAGCGACTAAATAGAATTGATTTCATTTTCCAAACATGAGGTAAACAAAAGCAAACCAGCTGCTGAAATTCATGTGGATGGTATTATCAATCAAAACTTTTCGATCTTCATTAAGCCCAGAATCCGCATTTCAAGATGTAGTTTTGAAGGTTTGCAGTTCCAGTCTTTCAACAAGTTTCATCATTGCACTGTTAATGTGTCTGTCAGAAATGTGTTATTGGCTTGCTGGAATTTCAAGAGGTATGTTCCCGCTTGCGATGTCTTGAATTTATACGTTGCAGTTCGAGATGGGGCATCTTGTGTACAGGCACAACCTTCATATTTGGCATTGACAATTATTGTTCTTGTATTGCCAGAAACAATTTCCTCAAAATGTCCAAATTGTCCGCAACCATTGTGACAGCCAAAAGAAACTTGAAAGTTTATTTCTTGATTTATCTGTCCGATTGAATTGCCGTCAACATGACCCACAAATGCTTGTTCGTAGGACAAACAAACTTTGTCTTTAGCGCAACCCAAAAAGGTGAGTGTTAGGAAGGGAATGATTATTTTTTTCATTTGCGTTTAATTAGTGTTCATCACAACGAGGCCTGCTTTTTCTTCCGCATCATAAAATCATTGAGCTGCTTCAAATCTAAGTCATTAGCAATGCATTTGTTTTGGATTATACAATGTTGAATTCACTGCATTTTGGAGGTTGTAGCAAAGTATTTTTTCTGTTGATCTTTTATTTACGAATAGTCAACCAATTTATTCCCTCAATTCAATTCTAAATGAAGTTCCCTTTTCTTGCTCACTCCATTTAATATATATACGGCCATCATGATATTGTTCTATGATGCGTTTCACAAGAGAAAGGCCAAGTCCCCAACCGCGCTTTTTGGTAGTGTATCCTGGTTGAAAAACTGTCTTCCATTTGTTCTTTACAATGCCCTTTCCAGAGTCTTTGAGATCGATACATATACGGTTGTTTTCGCGCAGAATAGTGGCTGATAAATTGCCCTGGCCATTCATGGCATCTACCGCATTTTTGACCAAATTCTCCAGCACCCATCCAAACAATGGTTTGTTCAAGTGCGCTGTTATATGGTGGTCATCGGAGTGAATACTAAATAGCACCTTGCTGCTCACACGTACTTGCAAATAATCGAAGGCATTGAGCAATACTTGGTACACATTTTCTTCATTCAGTTCCGGCACACTTCCTATTTTGCTAAACCTATCGGTAATTGTTCCAAGCCTGTCTATGTCTTTGTTTAGTTCTACTATGGTTTGAGGATCTGCGCCTTGGGCTTCCATGAGGCTGCTCCAAGCCATCAGCGAGCTAAGTGGTGTGCCCAATTGATGTGCAGTTTCTTTTGCCATTCCCACCCAAACTTGGTTTTGTTCTGCTTTTCTAAAAGTAGAAAATATCAAATAGGATACTAAAAGAAACACGCCAATAAGTATCAACTGATACACAGGAAACATTTGCAATTGTTTGATGACATGAGAGTCTTCGAAAAAAATAAACTGTGTGCCTTGGCCCGGTAATGCGATTTCAATTGGGGCATTTTCTCTTCGCATGGCTTCCAATTTTGATTTCAACAATGAAGGCGAAGCAATCAGAGATGAGTCAATGTTTCCCTTTTT
Source organism: Flavobacteriales bacterium (assembly GCA_043718125.1). Taxonomy (GTDB): domain Bacteria; phylum Bacteroidota; class Bacteroidia; order Flavobacteriales_D; family Sanyastnellaceae; genus JANNVZ01. The sequence goes on along the minus strand of JAYSWI010000171.1, from coordinate 2,176 downwards.
TAGAACCACCTGTTGCAAACTGTCCATTACCAACACGGGCACACTTGCAGAGTTGATAACTGTTTCGGAGATGAACGAATTGATAAGGTCGTCCATAGTGGACTGTAGTTGCGAAAAAAGGCGACTGTCGTCATAATATATTTTTTGACTCACCTCATTGAGCAGAATGGGTTTGTTGCCTTTTTCTGTAATTGCAGCACGCAATGAATCGATATATGCCTTTTCATTTTCTTTACCATTTGGCAAATTCATACTGCTCCAGAGGCGATCATTTTCATCATAGAGTAAAACCGGAATAGTGGTGTTGCTCCAAAGAAATTCAGTGATGAATGTGAGGTCGCTTTCGTAGCTCGGATCAGAAATGATGTTGTATGCATTGCCAAGCAGTTCCGCCTTTTTACTCTCTTCTTTCTTTAATTGATTAAATAGTTTTTCGGTAAAATTGACAAGCTCTGCCCTGCGCTGAATAGCTTCACTCCAGAGGTCAATTTTTTTTCGTTCATCGGCTCTAATGCCCTCAGCTATATGGTTGCTATACCAAAGTGTGATCACCACAATAACACCGGCTACGAGAAGCAGAAAAATTTTCCATCGTTGTTTGTTGCTATACAAATTCATTGTGGTGCAAACATGAGAAGGACTGAGTGATGACAATGTGAAAAAAATAACCAACCGGTGTTTTATTTTTTTAAGCAATAAAAATTGTGCGACTTACTATAATATCTTTTTTGCAACGACCTCCCTTTCTTTGTCCCATGTTTCAAAACAATGCTTTCGATCTGGATCAATTTCTGAAAAATGCGCTTGCTGAAGATATTGGTGATGGTGACCATACCACCCTTAGCACCATACCCGCCAATGCGCAAGGCAAGGCACGTTTGATAGTGAAGGACAAGGGCATCTTGGCTGGAGTGGATATCGCTCAACGTGTTTTTGAATTGGTCGATCCCTCACTTCAATTTGAAAAACTACTAACTGATGGTGCCAAAATAAAACATGGAGATATTGCCTTTAATTTGTTTGGTGCAGCGCGCAGCATCACCATTGGCGAAAGGCTTGCGCTAAACATCATGCAGCGTATGGGCGGCATTGCCACGAAAACAAATCGCATTCAATCGCTCATTGCCGACACCAAATGCAAACTGTTGGACACAAGAAAAACCACTCCCTGTTTTAGATATTTCGAAAAGTTGGCTGTCAATATAGGTGGCGGAGTCAACCATCGAATTGGGCTGTTTGATATGATTTTGGTGAAGGACAATCATGTGGATTATTGTGGTGGAATAAAACCCGCAATTGCACATGTGAAAGAATATTTGAAAACAATGGATCGCGAACTGAAAGTAGAAATTGAAGCAAGAAACCTAGATGAAGTAAAAGAAATTTTGGAAGGGGAAATCGCATTTAGAATATTACTTGATAATTTCAAAATTGACCTTCTTGCAGAAGCCGTTGCATACATTGATGGACATGTGGAAACAGAAGCCAGTGGGGGCATCCACGAAGCCAACGTGCGCCAATACGCTTTATGTGGAGTTGATTTCATATCAATGGGCGCACTTACACATCAGATAAATAGTTTGGACATGAGCCTCAAGGCTTGTTGAGCGCTATTTGAAGAATGCATCGACAGGCTTGCAAGTAATTTAAATGATTTGAAACAGCAGTATAGATACTTTCACTTTTGTCGCATCTTCTGATAGGTTTTTACTTGCGTTTTGAAACCCGTTCCTTTTCCACTTTAAGGCGTTGATACTTCGGTTGTCATCCATCCGAAAAAAGAATCCAAACTTTTAGATTGCTCCGTTAAATAACCCCACCCTATTCGATGTTTCATTTCCTAACGAGAATCGGTTTGTCGGCATTACTATTGTTCGTTTCCAATTTTGTTTTTTCGCAAAGCGCCCCAGACAGTATAGCTTATCAAGGCATTTTGCGCGACCAAAACGGTGCAGTGCTGGCCAATCAATTTGTCACCATCCAATTCGCCATACGCAGCGATTCTACTGCTGGCTATTTAGTTTTCGAAGAGTTTCACGAACTCATTCCTACCAATCAATTTGGACTGTTCTCATCGCTTATTGGCGGTGGTGTCAATACCGGCCTTGGTCTCTATTCCAACCTGAGCGACATTGATTGGCGTCTGGGTGTTTATTTCTTAGAAGTGAGCGCCACT
>JAYSWI010000018.1:0-8746 GCA_043718125.1 Flavobacteriales bacterium | reverse complement strand
ACGATAAAAAACGAAAACCAAATTTTGGACTACTTATTTTTTATAATTGGTATAACCACTGAACCGCCAATTGCTTTTAGGCCACATAAGACCCTAGATAATGTGAGCTTGCGTTTTGTCTGTCGTTATACAATTGTTGAGTTCAATGAAAATTCGAAATCTTCGCTGTTTATTGGCTGGCCTTCATAAATCTCAGTGATGGATTTTCATGCATTTCAGGGGTATTGCTGATTGCTGTCGAAGTGTGGTTTCATTGTTTTCTTATTGGTCTTTTGATCCGCAGAATAAACCGTTCATTGTCTTGCTCATTAAAAAAATCAATGTCAGGGTATTCCTGTAAAGCCCTTAAAATGCCGCTTCCAGCTCCTCGGTATTCTAATAAGTCGGGAGCAAGTGACGCAATAATATTGTTCCTTGTTCTTCTTACTCCTTTCTTTATTTGTTCTTCAGTAAGACTATTCGGTAATTGACCGGGGCTAATGATTTCAATTCGGTCTTCAAACAAAAATATTTTTATTGAATCATTTATAAAATAATCCCTGTGAATTAGTGCGTTTACAAGCAACTCGGTTATTACAATCTCAGGAATCTCCGATTTGCCCAAACTATTAAATGATTGCCCAGATTGAATTTTATCCAATTTAGCCAATATAAAATCGTATCCTTTTTTGAATTGCTGGTCTAATGTGCCGATAATATTTTCGCTGCTTCTGTATTCAGTATCTGTAATATTATTTCCCCAAAACCAAATAGCAGTAATAAAAAATGAAGGGGTCAATTTTTGCAGATTTTTACCAAATAAAAGAGCAGCAGCAATATTTAATTTTCCATCAGCACCCAATCTAAGATTTGACAGATATTTCAGTATTTCTTCTTTTTCGCAAGCCTCTTTATACTTTTCTTCATAGAATGATTTGAATTTGTCCCAATTAAAATCATCTAAGGAGCTATGTTGTAATAGCATCTCTTCTGCATACAGATTGCCACTACTTTGTAATAGTCTTGATAGTTCTTCGTTGCTTATTACCTTCCTTTTATCAGAACCATTTTTTACCCATACAACACCATCTTTGTCTGTATGAGGTTTATCAGAGCCTTCAGGTACACTTACAACAATAACTCTGTTGTTATCTACATTCACGGTTTCTGTGCTGATGAAAATTGGTGATTTAACATGGTCTTGGGCTGAGGTAGATAGTAGGTTGTTTATTCTTTGTATATCCTGAAATGACAATCCGATAATTTTCCCTGTTTGATCATCTACACCAATAAGAATTAATCCTCCTTTAGTGTTAGAGAACGCAACCATTTCCTGAGCAATGCTTATCACATTCTTTACATCACTTTTAAATTGAGCTCGGGTTGTTTCTCCGTTACCTATAAGTTCTAATAGTTCTGTGCTATTCATCATCTACTTTTTAAATCGTTTTAAAATAAATACCTGCATCTTTCATCTGCAACACTGTATTTGTTTTCAACTGGTCGTTGCCTGTGAAAAGATTATCAAGGGTTATTACTTTTTTAAGCCTCACCCCAGCCCTCTCCAAAGGAGAGGGAGTTGCGTGCGCAAGGATGTTGTCAATTATTTTTTGATTGAGTTCTTCCAATGCTATTATCAGTTCCCCATCCTTTAGCGAATAATAGTTGAGTTTTGTTTCTACAGTATCCGTATGCAAGTAACCTGCTTTCAGCATCAATTCAAAAGGCATATTGTCTGTTTTGTTTTCCTCCTTTCTGTGGGTTGTAAGACCGTCTAATTGAGTTGCCAAATTTTCTCCGTTCATTTCTTCTTTTTGTATTTGTCCACTTTTTTTTCAGCCGCCTTCAAAGCTTGCTCTGACAAATTTGTGTTTTGCAATTCGAAAGCTAACGTATCGCTTAACCAAGTAACAATCATGTCAAAGCATACATCTTTCCAGGCAAACTTTTTACAACGCCCTTAAACTCGAGTTCGAGCAACATTGCGGACAGTTTTCCTATGGGCAAATTGCAATACGTGCTTAAAAGGTCAATGGCAGATTTTCCCTTTTCTGCCAACGCTTTTGCGATGATTGATTCGGCTGGGGTCAATTCTGCAAACAGTGGAAGTTGTTTTGCAACAGACTTTTCGCTCTGATCCCAATTCATATATTCCACCAAGTCTTGAGCAGAACTCATTATTGCAGCAATATTTTTGCGTATCAACAAGTTGCAACCTGCGCTGTATTTGTCGTTGTGGCGGCCTGGCAGTGCGAACACTTCGCGGCCATATCCATTGGCCAAATATGCAGTAATTACAGAGCCGCCTTTTACATCCGTTTCTATCACAATGGTGCAATCGGAAAGCCCTGCAATGATTCTATTGCGCATAGGAAAAAGTTCAGGCGACATTTTTGTTCCGCTAATGAACTCGCTTATCAGGCCGCCATGTTCCAGCATTTCAATGGCCGTATTGCGATGCACGGGCGGATATATTTTATCCAATCCATGCGCAACGCAAGCCACCGTTTGCAACTGATTGCTCATAGCATTGCGGTGCGCACACACATCCACACCATAAGCAAGGCCGCTCACTATAAGTGGATTGTATGGGCGCAGTTCTTTCAATAAACTATCACAAAAACTCTTGCCATAGTCAGTAGCGTTGCGCGTTCCTACTATGCTAATTGTGCGCGGCACATTCAAATCCATTTTGCCCCTGGCATAAAGCAGCACAGGGCTATCATCACAAAGTTTGAGTCTTGATGGATAATTTTTATCTGTGAAAAAAAGAGGTTGAATGTTTTTGTCTTCTATAAATTTTGCTTCCTCTTCTGCCCGTTTCAACACATTGGCTTTGGCAATTGCTTGCGCGCCTATTTCGCCAATTTCAGGGATTTTTAGAAGCTCAGATTTCTTGGTTTTGAAAATCTGCTCTGGACTGCCGCAGTATGCCAAAAGACTTTTTGCACGCACAGGCCCAACACCTTCGATCAGCGTCAGAGCTATTTGATAAGGGAGTTGGTGGTGATACAAATTAAAATTTTTTTCCTTTAATGGTTGGTCAAAACGGTTGCTAATTTTTCTCCAAAAAGAAAAACATCTTCAAATGAATTGTAAAACGGCACAGGCGCAACTCTGATGACATTGGGTTCGCGCCAATCCACAACTACGCCTTCATCAAGTAATTTTTGCACTAGAGATTTTTCTGCTCCGGGAACAATAACGGAAAGATGTGCGCCACGCTCATCAGCATTTTTTGGTGTGATGATTTGTAATTGAATTCCTACATTGTTTTTTATCTCTTCCAAAACAAACTCAAGGTATGCGGTAAGCTGAATAGATTTTTTTCGAAGTGCTTCCATCCCCACTTCGGTGAACATGTCCAACGCAACTTTGTGCACCGCCATGCTCATCACAGGTGCGTTGCTGAGTTGCCAAGCCTCGGCTGTTGTCATTGGTTCAAATTCAGGATTCATTTCAAACCGTGTTTGTTTGTTATGGCCCCACCAGCCTGCCAAGCGAAACAAATTTTTGTTGCTTACATGTTGTTCATTCACAAAAGCACTTGCCACACCGCCCGGCCCGCTGTTCAAATATTTGTAGCTGCACCAACAAGCAAAGTCCACATTCCATTCATGCAAGTGCATCGGAACATTTCCTGCCGCATGGGCCAAATCAAAACCTGAGTATGCACCAACTTCATGTGCGGCTTCTGTGATTTTTTTTATATCAAAAAATTGTCCGGTGAAAAAATTTACAGCCCCAAAACAAACTACGGCTAACTCATCTCCCAGTGCTTTTATTTTTTTAATGATGTCCTCAGTACGCAAAATAATTTCGCCCTCTCTTGGTTGCATTTCCACTAAAACATCATCGGGATTTAAGCCGTGCAATTTGGCTTGCGATGCAAAGGCATACTGGTCACTCGGAAATGCTTTTGCTTCGAAAAGGATTTTTTTTCGTTTGCCATTTGGCCTATAAAATGACAACAAAAGCAAATGCAGATTCACTGTGAGTTGATTCATCACCACCACCTCGTGTGGCTTGGCGCCCACCAACTTGGCAGCACCTTCTGCAAACATTTCGTGGTAGCTAAACCAAGGCCTTCGACTTTGCAAATGACCTTGCACGGCATGTTGTGCCCAGTCTTCCAATTCAATTTTTATCGAATCTAAAACTGCTTTTGGTTGAAGCCCAAGAGAATTCCCGCAGAAATACAAAACGTTTTTTGCTTGATGTTGAGGAAAGAAAAACTTGCTGCGGTATGCGCTCAATTCATCTTGCAGATCAAGTTGGAGGGCGAAGTCAAGATTGTTTTGAAATGACATGTGCGCAAATTAAAAGGTATTGGCCACTGTAATTTCGCTCAGTCATAATCTTGAAGAGAATTGAATGCACTCATATTTTTTCAACGCCAGAATTGAGAGGGCTATGGCAACACATATTCTTCTATTATTAATCCAAAAGCCCAAAGCAAATGAATGCAGATGTTGGGAGTATGGTTCACCTGAAATTTCCATTCAAATAAAATTTATACCCAGTGAATTGACTATCGAAATTCACAAAAAGCGAACTCCTATATATGAACACTACAAACTCTAAAGCCCTTTTCGAAAAAGCAAAAACACTTTTCCCCGGTGGAGTCAACTCGCCTGTGCGTGCATTCAAATCGGTGGGCGGAACGCCAATCTTTTTTGCCAAGGGCGAAGGCGCATACATCTGGGACGAAGACGGCAATAAATTTTTAGACTTCTGTTGCTCGTGGGGGCCGCTCATTTTGGGTCATGCACATCCGCATGTGGTGCGCGACATACAAGAGACAGTAGCGAAGGGCAGCAGCTTCGGTGCGCCAACAAAACTTGAAAATCAATTGGCGGAACTCATACTGAACAATCACAAGTATGTAGAAAAAATTCGCTTTGTGAGCAGTGGTACAGAGGCTGTGATGAGTGCTATACGCCTTGCACGAGGCTATACAGGTCGTGATAAGATCATCAAGTTCGAAGGCTGCTACCACGGCCATGTAGATGCGCTGTTGGTGAAGGCCGGCAGCGGATTGGCCACACTTGGCACATCTTCATCAGCAGGTATTCCTGAGGCGTATGTGAAAGAAACCATTGTGCTTCCATTGAATGATGTGGATGCATTAGAAGAAGCGGTGAAGCAATACAAAAATCAAATTGCCGCAATAGTGATAGAACCCATTCCGGCAAACAATGGCTTGCTTTTGCAAGAAGGAAATTTCCTGCGACACTTGCGCGAGGTGTGCACGCGCGAGGGCATTCTGCTTTTGTTTGATGAAGTAATCAGTGGCTTTCGCGTGGGCTTTGAAGGAGCAGCGGGCTACTACGGCATACAGCCTGACGTGATAGCCTTCGGGAAAATAATTGGCGGTGGAATGCCTGTTGGTGCCTATGCCTCAAGCGCAGCGGTGATGAGTCATGTAGCACCTGAAGGCAACGTCTATCAGGCCGGAACGTTGAGCGGAAATCCCGTTGCAATGGCCGCAGGCATTGCACAACTTACCGAGTGTTTGTGTCCCGGTTTTTATGACGAGCTAAAAGAGAAAACAGATTTCCTTGTGAACAATGTGATGCAGCATGTGCATACAAAAGGTTATGCATTCAACATGTTCAGTGTGGGCAGCATCTTCTGGATTTCATTCAGCGATAAGAAAGAGATAAGGCGCATGGATGAAATAAGTGGTGAGAGCATGAAAATGTTTGCGCCCTTCTATCACGCACTGTTGGAGCGTGGTGTCTATATCGGGCCAAGTGGTTACGAAGTAGGTTTTGTTTCTGCCGCACATACTATGGCTGATTTGGAATTTGCTGCAGGTGTGATGATAGAAGCTCTTGACGTTGCTTTCATGTAATACATTTCTAATTATGAATTAGTCCATTTTTTTTGCGCCTCACTTGTGTTCTCTCTGGAGGAGAGAAAATGGCTGGCCTACTTCATAATTAGAAATGGTATTAGACTAATCTTTCCAGGGCAAACGCATCTAAATTTCAATGATTATGGTAGGCACTGTAAAATCAGGCACTTCAAATCTTTCAAAATTATGAGTTTGACAGTTTTTATAAATATTTCAAAAATGAAATCCGTTGTAAACACAGGGATGCAAAATTTAGTTGCGTTTGCCCTGCTCATCTCTCTCAGTAAGCCACAAACAAATGTCCCGTTTCAACATGACTTTGATTGCTGAAGTCAACATAAGCCAAACGGAAATTGTAAATGTCCTGCGGCACTAATTCAAATTGATAAATGCCATTCCACGGCAGTGGAGTTTTGCGGCTATCAAATACAGCAAGTCCAAGTCTGTTGTAAATGACCAATTCAATATTGGAGTTGTTTATTTGAAATACATCCAACCAATCATTGAGGCCATCACCATTGGGTGTGAAGGCGGAAGGAATGAATATGGTATTGGAACAGGTGATGAGTTCGATAAAAACTGAATCGCGCATTGTGCCGCAATGATTGGTGACATCAGCCCAATACCAATTGGTTTCTTGTGCTTCTATTTGGAAAGTGGTGTCATCAGTATTCCATACAATAGAGTATGGGCCAACATCCACAAAAATTGAGTTGTCTATTTCCTCACATTCCGTTCGGTTTTCTCCTAAATCAAAAGAAGGAGTCTGCACAACGAATATGAGAATCTCACTCATTTCACTTTCGCATACAGCAATGGTTTGAGTGACAAAAAAATGTTGCTTACCTTCTGCATCTGTTGAATATGGTGGTGATCCAACTTCTCCACTATTATCTGAAGGTGATGAATACCACAACAAATTATCACCCTCTGCAAAAAGAGGTTCGGGAATTTGATGGACACAAAGGGTGTCGTTGAAAGTAAATGGAGGTTCGGGTATGGGAAGAAAAACTGCCCATATCGTGTCTATTACAGAAAGACATGGATGATCGGCATACACCACATAATAAACTGGTACTAGGGCCGATTGGATGTACACACTGTCGCCACCACTGAAACCAACATTCCATGAGTAAGTATCGAAGCCAGCAGGGACAGTAACTAAAACTGAATCACCTATGCCGCAATGCACGAAGTCAGGGATGTCGAAAAACATGGGTGTAGTGAGTTCAGTGATGATGATAGAATCGCGATATGCGCCCTGCGGCCCTATTACATCCACCCAATAAATGCCTTCTTGCGTAACTGTAATACTGGATGTGGTGGCATCATTGCTCCACAAATACGACTGAAAATTTTCTGTTGCGTTCAATTCTATTTGCCAATTGCTGCCTGTGCAAACTATGGTGTCATTGCCCAAATCCAAAGAATAATAAACAGGGTCGGCATAGGTGACTTGGACGTTGTCGATGAAATAGCCAGACCAATAAAGACCTTCATCGCTTAGGTCAAAAATGTGCAGCGTGTCCAACTCTTGTTCATCCTTAAAGCAGCCTATGGATATGAATTGAGCATACGCTGTTGGCTGAAAAATGCCCTCTATTTTATACCAACCTATAGAGTCAGCAATGATGTAATCATCAGGACTCTCAATATCTGCATCGAAATATTGAGCATCCTCACTATTGAAAAAAGGATCGGCAGAGAAATATGCACCAATGCCACCCACAAATGCCGTGTGTCCCACTTGTTCAAGATTTTCTGTTTCAGGGTCTATTGCAGAAACATAAAAGCTACAGTAATAGAGACTGTCTGGTGAAAGCCATTGTGACAGTTCTCCCTTGATATAGCTACGCTCTGAAAAGCCTAAATCATTTGGACCGCCAAAAGGCAACATTTCACCATAACCTTCGCCAGATTGAGGATTTTGAAACCCTGACAGACTTGAAGGAACGCCATAGGGGCCTTCACTTGCTATGCAAGTATGATGGGCCGCATAGTAATCACTCCACATATACCAATCAGGAGTACCGGGCATCCAGACGAATTCACAATCAACAATCTCAAAATCGCCATTCACCACAAAATTTTGAGCTAGCATCGACACAACATTCGAAAAATAAACTATGACAAGGCAATATTTGAGTCTATTCATTTGTGCTATAACTTACTAATTTTCGAACTCGGTAACTAGGATTGCCAGCTGTGGGTAAAAGTGTCTCGTAGATCAGTCCCACATCCTTGGCCATGTAGCGGTGTAAAATCTTATCTGATAAGCCAGGAGAGAAAGAACTGATTTCATAAAATGTAGTCAAATCTCGACAAATAAATTCTCCGCCATCTACGTTCAATGATGTCTCAGCTGGCGAACTAATGGCATAAGTGCAATAGACGGTATCGGTGGCATTTAGATAACAAAATGTCTCTAGAGTATCAATGACATTTGTAGTTGCGAAAAAAATATGTCCATCAGATCGGACAGTGAACTCTAACGAATCTCGGAGGTAAATGGGGTACAATTGGCCGCCTTGTAGCTCATCCGTCCAATATTTGAAATAGGTATGCCCAGCAATCAAAGTGTCTTTTTCAATATAGAGGCTATCATAAATATTCAAAGCGGTGTAGTTGCCATCTACATCCAAATTGAAGTGTTCGTAAATCCAATAATTGCCTACTGCAAGGTTAGAATAGTTGGGCGAAATGACCATCGGAATTTCTGGAGCTGATGTATCCTTCTTTCAAGCAATAAAAAATGCTATAACTGATAGCAATAGGAAAAGCGTTTTTTTCATTGAAAATAAATTTTGGTTTCTGATCCTTTCGCAGTTTACAAGTAGTAGTTTTATCAACCCTCTCGCAAGAAATGGTTCATCAATTATTCACTGGTGTTAATCCCAGCGGGATGAC
>JAYSWI010000170.1:0-2320 GCA_043718125.1 Flavobacteriales bacterium | reverse complement strand
AATAGAATTGTCAATCACTTCGTACACCAAGTGATGCAAACCTCTCATGCCGGTATCGCCAATGTACATGGAAGGGCGCATCCGCACGTGTTCCATGCCTTCTAAACTCTGAATATTGTCGGCTGTGTAGCCAGTAGCGCCTTCGGCTTTTTTTTCTTCTGACATCTTAATTGTTTCTTCCAAGTTGTGTAATCTTTTTATAGAATAGTTAGATAATGTGCGCAAAAAAGGGGCGACTGCCCCTTGTTCGTTTCGGCTTCAAAAGTAATGAAACGAATGCTTCAATTTCGAATTTTTCTGTTAGAAAATATGTATTGCTTTTACACAAAATTTGAACACAACAAATCTTTGAGATTCGTGATATTCAATTGCCTTTTTGCTTTCAAATTATTTGTAAATAACTACTAACAAATGAGGCCCGCGAAGTGCTTCTCTATTCTCCGCATTTGGCGAAAAAGCTTGTTGCATTGCGCTTCGCCACTTCGCCCTTAGGCTAGAAGGCAAGGTGCGGTCAAACTCTTGGTAGCGAACTTTTAATAAAAATCTTGAAAATATTTACTAGGAAAGTAATTTATTTGCCTAAAATATTTCTACAATGATTAAATCTATACTATTTACAATTTCATTCTTCTTAGCTTCTTTTGCAATTGCTCAGAATGATGGCGACCTTGACTTGGACTTTAACGTTACCGGTATTTCTACATTCGCTCCCAGTGCATCTCACGATGTGATTCACGATATGGTCTTTCAAGCAGACCAAAAAATAGTGGCGTGTGGAGTGCAAATGGGTACTGTGGGTAATTTCAATTTTGATATTTCTGTTACGAGGCTCAACACAGACGGCACGTTGGATACCAGCTTCGGCACCAATGGTTACTACACCACGGAGTTCAACGAAGAATCAGATTTTTTATACAGCATGGTAGTTTATCCTGATGGAAAAATATTGGCTTGCGGTGCTGTAAGCAACACTGTATCCAACACTGATTTGCTTTTGCTAAAACTAAATGCCGATGGCACTCCTGATAGCAATTGGGGTGGCGGTGACGGAATAATTACGCACGCTATTGGGCCTGCTGAGGATTATGCCAAAGATTTGGTGGTAATCGCAGACGGCAGCATCGTAGTTTGCGGTAGCACTGCTCCGCAAGAGGGTTTTAGTTTTACCAATGGTTTTGTGATGAAATTTAATGCAGATGGCACACCAGATACTTCCTTTGGCACTGGTGGCCTTTCGACTTTGGTAATAAACAGTTCAGAGGTGTTGGAAAGCATTGTTGCTGTTCCCGATGGCACTTTCATAATGTCAGGACATACTTATAATTCTACAGAATTTGTTGATTTTGCTTGGGTAACAAAAGTGACAGCTGATGGCCAATTGGACACCTCATTCGGAAGCGGTGGAAATTACTTTTCGGCCCTAGATTATTCCGGTGGATATGATATGATTTTGGATAGCAACCGTGTTCTTTTTAGCGGCACTTTTGCTGGTGCAACCAATGATTTGACCGTTACTTCACTATATCTCGATGGTACTATTGACAGTGCCTTTGGGGTTGGCGGCACCGCTACTGCTGACAACAATAATTTGGATCTGGGCTTGTGTTTGCAGCAGCAAGTGGACGGAAAAATAGTGGTGGCAGGAAGCACAGGTGTCGGCATTTTTTTCAGAGATTTTTTTGTTGCGCGTTTCAATAATGACGGCAGTATCGACAACACATTTGGTACCAACGGAATGGTGGTGCAATCCATTGGTGGTAGTTTTGATGAAGTGAATGCTCTATTGATTCAGACCGATGATAAAATTTTATGCGGTGGCTTTAGGGCCGGTGCCAATAATGATTTCGCTTTTATGCGATTGTTTAGTGGTGAACTGCCTGACGTTTCCATAATTGAAACCAAGGATAATGGGTGGGCCACTTATCCAAATCCTGCGGATGATGTTGTTACTTTCGATTCGAATCAAGCACTCGATTTTGCAAGCGTTGTAATATTGGATGCACTAGGCCGAGAAATGTTAGTGGAGCAGAACCAGTATCTAAAAAAAGTGGATGTATCAGCTATTGCCAATGGTGTTTACACCGCAAAAATCACAACTCAAAGTGGTTCTTGTGTTACAATGCGATTTGTAATTGAACATTGATATCTGTGTTTATCAATACTTTATGAAAACTGCTCAAAGTATAATTCAATATGCTATTTTGAATGTTTCCTCAATATGTAATACCAATTCTAATTAGTAGATAGGCCAGCCATTTCTCTCCTTCGGGAGAGAATACAAGTGAGGCGATAAGCAACAACGGACTATTTATTATCTGAT
>JAYSWI010000169.1:0-2323 GCA_043718125.1 Flavobacteriales bacterium | reverse complement strand
TATCTTCAACTATTATGTCCATTCGATATGCCTTATCCAGTGTAGTGCCCTTGTAGATGATTGGCAGTTCTACTTCAGATTTTATTCTCAATTCTGCCAATTCAAGTTCATGCTTAAGACACCATTGATAGGTTGACTCCAACATGCCTTGTCCCAATTGTCTGTGCACCTCAATCGCCAGCCGATAATTTTTTCTGTTAATTCATTAAGCTGGTATTTCATTTGGCATTATATGATGAAATTTATCTCCGTGTGACTCCTCATCTCTGTGTGACTCTGTGTCCCAATATCACTTCATCTCCTCTTTCTTCCACGAGTCTTTCAACCCAACAGTTCTATTGAAAACAATTTTCTCTGCGCTTGAATCTTTGTCAACACAGAAATAACCCAGACGGATAAATTGAAACTTATCTCCTGCTTTTGCATTTTTCAAATCCTGTTCCGCCATCGCGTTTTCAATTACTGTCAAACTATTCTCGTTGATGTATGATTTGAAATCGCCTTCTTCTGATTGTGGATTTTCTACTTTAAAAAGTCTGTCGTAAAGGTTGACTTGCACAGGCACTGCATGTTGTGCGCATACAAAGTGCATTGTGCCTTTCACATTTATTCCGCTCGTGTCGTTTCCGCTTTTACTTTCAGGAAAATAAGTGCAGTGAATTTCTGAAATAATTCCATTTTCATCTTTCTTGAATGATTCGCACTTGATGATATAAGCACTTTTCAAACGCACGGTCAAACCAGGACCAAGGCGGAAAAATTTCTTTGGTGGCTCTTCCATAAAATCTTCGCGCTCTATCCAAAGTTCTTTGCTGAAAGGGATTTCGCGCATGCCTCCACCGCCTTCTATCTCAGGGTTGTTTTCACCGTGCAGCATTGCCTTTTTTCCATCTTCATAATTATCAATGATGAGTTTTACGGGATTCAAAACCACCATTCTTCGTGTTGCGGTTTTGTTCAGCTCTTCGCGAACGCAGCTTTCTAACAGGCTCACATCACTTACGCTTTCTCTTCTAGAAATTCCAATTACTTCACAAAAATTGCGAACGCTTTGCGGAGTATAGCCCCTTCTGCGCAGGCCACTCACAGTGGGCATTCGAGGGTCATCCCATCCACTCACATGTTTTTCATTTACAAGTTGCATGAGCTTTCGTTTGCTCATCACAGTGTAGTTCAAATTTCGTCTTGCAAACTCATATTGCTGACTTGGGTAAATGCCAAGTTTTTCAATGAACCAATTGTAAAGTGGTTTGTGAACTTCAAATTCCAAGGTGCATATACTGTGTGTGATTTGCTCAATAGAATCACTTTGTCCATGTGCGAAATCGTACATGGGATAGATGCACCACTTGTCGCCTGTGCGGTGGTGGTGTGCGAATTTGATGCGGTACATCAGTGGGTCGCGCAGTTGCATATTGGGCGATGCCATGTCCACTTTTGCGCGCAGTGTTTTTTCTCCTTCTTTAAATTCTCCGCTTCTCATGCGCGCAAACAAATCCAAATTTTCTTCTACATTTCTGCTGCGAAATGGCGAATCTTTTCCGGGTTCGGTGGGTGTGCCTTTCATTGCAGCTATTTCTTCCGCGGTTGAATCATCCACATACGCAAGGTCCTTTTTAATGAGGACCACAGCCCAATCATAAAGTTGCTGGAAGTAGTCGCTTGCGTAGAATTCGTTGGCCCATTCGAAGCCCAACCAACGGATGTCTTCTTTTATGCTCTCCACGTATTCGGTATCCTCAGTTACCGGATTGGTGTCATCAAAACGAAGATTTGTTTTGCCGCCAAATGTTTTTCCCAACCCGAAGTTGAGACAAATGGTGGTGGCATGTCCGATGTGCAAATAGCCATTTGGTTCGGGCGGAAAGCGTGTAAGCAGTCGTCCGCCATGCTTGCCATTTTTAATGTCTTCGGCTATTATTTCTTCGAGGAAGTTGAGGGGTTTTTCGGGGGTCATAATTTTCTAATTTTCATTCTTTTCATTTTTCATGCTTTTCATTTGCCATTCGCATGGCTTCTGCAATTATTTCATCTGATATGCGGAAATTGGTTTCTGAAAGCGTTTTCAAAATTGGCTTGATGGAAGGGATAACTCCTCTCAACTTGGCCTGAACCATGATGCCAATAGTTCCTGTAATGGCTAGTCCCAACTTAAGGGCAATCTTTCGTGCTTTCAAATCATCCAAAATCAAAAGCACATCTGATGTTTCCAATGCAAGAGCTATTGCACTGGCTTCTGCTTTATCTAATTGTTGTTCAAGCTCATGTTGAGTATTTGAATTCTTTGCATGACTTATGTCCACCCAATCAGGCAGCACTTCAC
>JAYSWI010000168.1:0-2324 GCA_043718125.1 Flavobacteriales bacterium | reverse complement strand
ATTTTTCAGGACATTATTTGGACATCTAGTAATTATATTTGGTATAAGAAGTCTGAATAATCCATAGTCAGCAATGAATTTTTGTTCTTGTGTTTTCTGAAAAATAGAAGTACAGAAAAAGCAATCGTATGCGCTATTGCAAAAATCAGAATGCAACAGTTTTGGAACGTTAAGAAAATAAGCGGAAGGAATTGTAATGAAAAAAATTACAACGTTCCAATCAACTCAACATAAAGTTGGGATAGCTGTGCTTCCGATTTTTTGGCTGTGGCTATTATTTCGTCCACACTGATTGGTTTCAAATTTTCAGGATCACATACATCTGTTATTACCGAAATGCAACAGCACGGAAGACTCATGTGATTACAAGCGATCACTTCGGGTACGGTGCTCATTCCCACGGCATCTGCGCCAATGGTTTTCATCATTCTGTATTCTGCTCTTGTTTCAAGATTGGGACCCTGCACACTGACATAAACACCATCGTGCAATTGAATGTTTTTTTGCTGGGCTATTTCGTGCAATTTTTGATTCAGATGTTTGCTGTATGGCTCCGACATATCTGGAAAACGTGGGCCAAGGCTATCCAAATTTTGACCACGCAAAGGATTATCAGGTTGCAGGTTGATGTGGTCATCAATCAAAAGTAAATCTCCTTTTTGGTAGTTGAGATTAATGGCGCCTGCGGCATTACTTAACAACACATATTTTACTCCAAGCATTTTCATTATACGTATTGGCATCACTATTTGATCCATGCTGTGGCCTTCGTAATAATGAAAGCGACCTTGGCAAGCGAGTACTTGTTTGTTGCCAATTTTTCCGTATATCAATTTTCCAAAATGAAACTCTACTGTGGCCATCGGAAAATGTGGAATCACATTATAGCTAAATGATTTTTCAACCGTAATATGATTGGCCAAATCACCCAAACCAGAACCCAAAACAATTCCTATTTCGGGCGAGATAATGCCATGATTGTGCAACCATGCAGTGCAATCTTCAAGTTGTTCCATCACGTTCATTGTTCGCAGTTTAATATTTTTTTTTTCCCAAAGTTTTTTTTTATTGATGAAATTGTATTGATGCAATTGTCATTTCCAGCTCACCTAATTTCAATTTGGCGTGTTGGTTGCTTTTCACTGAACACGCATTACATCGCGAATTTCTGCAAGTGTTTTTTTTGTGTAAAGTGGAAAATCCGCATTCATCATCCAACTAAAATATCCTTTGTCGCGTGTCAATACTTCTTCTACCGTTACGCCTTTATATTTTCCAAAAGCGAATATTTTTTCATTCTTATCATTGAGTTGAATATGACCAGCTAAATCAACACGCTTTGTGCGCTCGCTCAATTTTGAAATCACTTCAATGTCATTCACAACAGGACAAAATTTATTTCCTTTATTGTCTTCAATTTCTACTCCTTCGTATTTGTCCAACATCACTTTGAAGATTTCATAAGTAGCCATGGTATCGGCAAGTGCTTCGTGCGCAGCATCCAGGTTTTTGTCGCAATAGAACTTGTAAGCGGCCTTCAGCGTGCGTGGTTCCATCAGGTGAAAAAGAACTTGAACATCCACCAAGTTTCTGCCTTCCAAAGTGAAATCGATACCGGCTCTTAGAAATTCTTCGGCTATAAGTGGTACATCAAATTTGTTGGAATTAAATCCGGCCAGATCGCAATCGAAAATGAACTTGAAAATCTTTGGAGCAAGTTCATTAAACGCAGGCGCATGTTGCACATCAGCATCATATATTCCATGTATCATGCTCGACTCAATGGGGATTGGAATTCCTGGATTTACAAGTAGTCTTGTTTCGCCTTCATTGCCTGATGGCATCAAATTTATTTGTCCATCGGGCATCACTTTTACAAGGGCTATTTCCACTATTCTATCCTTGCCAATATCCACACCTGTGGTTTCAAGGTCGAAGAATGCCAGTGGTTTTTTTAGGTTGAGTTTCATGTTTATTTAATTTTCTTCTATTGAAATATTTCTTTAGAGTTTGACGTTTTCTGCCATAGAGTAGCGAAGTAAATTTCTGATAATTGCTTCGAGTAGAAAAGAAACCCTCTGGTTGTTGCTGACCAGAGGGTTTCGAATTTTTGTTATGATAATGTCACCTAAAAAACATGACTTAGAAACAAAGGAGAAACTGATTTTCTTGTTTGAAAATCAACATTTCCAAAAACCTGTTTTATCCCTGTGCTTTTATTTTTATGTATTGTGATTGTTCGTATATAAGGCGACTCTTTTTGGCATCGTTCTCGTATTTTTTTCCTTGTACCAACGATGTTGGAGTACCAAACGTGTAATCCA
>JAYSWI010000167.1:0-2329 GCA_043718125.1 Flavobacteriales bacterium | reverse complement strand
CACAACAATTTCATCTTTGAGCGAAGGGTCTTACACTGTGAACATTGTTGACACCCATGGTTGCATTCAAAATGATTATATAGAAATAATAGAACCTTCAATGCTGACCAGCAACATCATCGTTCTCAATGGCGAATCTTGTGATGGAAATGATGGCAGTGCAGTGGTCAACATCATGGGTGGTACTCCTGGTTATTTTATTATTTGGAATGAAGGCACCATTTCGCAAACGCTAGCCAATGCCGCAGCGGGCAGCTATTTTGCAAATATTACGGATGTAAATGGTTGCACAATTGAAGCATCAGTTAGTATTCCTTATGAATGTGAAATAATAGTTGAACAAACACAATTGATTGATCAAGATTGTGGAGCTACGGAAGTTGTTTTGAGCAGCATCATCTCGTGCGATGCAGTAGAGAATGCTTCTATGTATCAATGGCGATTCATGAATTCTTCAGGAGTGATCATCAGCGATGAATATTCACTTGGAAATGTATTTATGGTAAGCCAAATACCGGGAGTGACCGCTGGAGTTACTTACCAAGTAGGCATAAAGGCTTTGGTGAACAATGTGTATGGACAATTTGGAACTATTTGCGAAATCACTATGGCTGGTGATGCACCCAAAATTACTACCTCTCTTATCGATGAAGATTGCAATGGAACTGTGAGTGAATGGGGTCAAACATTATCGGCCAACATTGTGGCAGGCGCAATGAATTATCAATGGCACCTCTTTGGCAATAACTACGACTGGACTACATATACTGAAACCAATTTTCTTTCTATCACAGAGAATATGCAATTGCTGGAAGGCGAAGTTTATAGTGTACAGATAAGGTGTGCAATCGGTGCCGGCATTTTCACAGAATGGGGTGCTGTATGCACATTTACTATTGGTATTGAAACGGGAATTGACGAAGGAATTTTCCCTCAATATTTATTGATTTATCCAAATCCTGGAAGTGGTGAAAATATATTTTTCGATTTCAGTAACCTGCCTTCCAATAGTATCGTTCAAGACCTCATCATTTATGATTCTAATGGAAAATTAGTAGAAAATCTCAACATCACCCTCAACCCTGAAATCCAAAAAATTATTGAATACCGTTTTGCGCATCCGCTTGCCTCTGGCATGTATGTGATGCAGTACAAACTAAACGGACATCAAGCCGAAATAAAACTTATTGTAAGATAGATGACATAGGGTGGAGACCAAGTTACTTGGTCGTAGTAGAGAGCCAGCGCAGCATAAAACCTTCGCTGGCTTTCGAATTTTTTTATGTTTTAAAGGCCGCAAAAAAAGAAAAAATCATCGTCAAATTAATAATCTCATTGAAATCATATTCTGCAAAAATCAATGCCAGAATAATCAATTCAATTTCCTCAAAATACTTTTCACCTCTGCAAGTCGCCTTCTGGAAATTGGGATATGAACGCCATCCTTCATCACCACTTCATCTTGCGAGGTAAGTTGGTTGATGTGCGCGGTGTTTACAAGATGCGATTTGTGTATGCGTAGAAATTTTTCGCGTGAAAGCATTTCTTCAATGTCCCCCAAAGTTTTGGAGGCAAGAAATTTTTTCTTACTTACCAAATGAATGGATGTGTAATTTGAATCAGCCTCACAACGGATGATGTCTTGTGCCGGAAATTGATGTTCGCCCTGCTTGGTAGGAATGATAAGTTGAAACTGATTCTCATCATGCGCATTCATATTGTGCTTCAAGTTGGCTAATCGCAATTGTGTAAGCGTCTTCTCTGTCTTTTGTTTGAATCGTTCTATAGCTTTTCTCAGTTCATGCTCTTCTATTGGCTTTAGCAAATAATCAAGCGCACTGAGTTTGATGGCTTGTATAGCGTATTGATTGAACGAGGTGCAGAAGATGACTTCAAAATTGGATGTATCCAATTGCTCCAACATTTCGAAGCCTGTTATGTGCGGCATCTGTATGTCTAGAAATATGAGTTGTGGGTGGTGCGATTGAATGTATTTGATGGCGTGTTTCGGATTTTCAAAATCGGCCATGAGTTCCACATCGGTCGAAAAATTATTTGCTAGCAATTCTTTAACCTCTGCACGTGCGAATGGGTCGTCATCTACAATTATGCTCTTAATTTTCATGTCTGGGGTGAAATGCTTTTGATATGTTGTTGAATAGAAAATAATATTTCGGTTGTCAAATTTTCTGTGTCATCATTCCAGATTTGGGTAGCTTCTACTACCGCACATTTCTGAGCAATGCTTTGTAGTTTATTTCTTATCAATTGTGGACGCAAAGCGTGCAATATATTTTTTATAGTCAGCCCATCTGCCTCCTGCAATGCC
>JAYSWI010000166.1:0-2332 GCA_043718125.1 Flavobacteriales bacterium | reverse complement strand
TTCCATTCGCATTGGAATAACAGGTGTGCCCGGTGTTGGCAAAAGCACATTCATTGATGTTTTCGGTGAACACCTTATTTCACAAGGAAAAAAAATTGCAGTATTGGCCATCGATCCAAGCAGCAAAATGAGTGGAGGAAGTATTCTTGGTGACAAAACGCGGATGACAAAACTTTCATTGAACGAAAATGCTTTTATCCGCCCATCGCCTTCATCTAACGCATTGGGCGGTGTTGCCAAACAAACACGTGAGGCCATTATTCTGTGCGAAGCAGCGGGGTATGATGTGGTGTTAGTGGAAACAGTGGGAGTGGGCCAAAGCGAAACTGCGGTGCATGGGATGACAGATTTTTTTCTGTTGCTTATGCTTGCCGGTGCGGGTGATCAATTGCAAGGCATAAAACGTGGCATTATGGAAATGTGTGATGCCATGCTGTTGACCAAAGCTGATGGAGACAATAAAAAAACTGCAAAACTTGCTGCGATAGATTACACTAATGCCTTGCATTTATTTCCCGCATCAGATTCAGGTTGGATTCCAAAGGTGCTTATTGGTTCTGCCTTCGAAAATCAAGGAATTGCTGAAACCTGGCAACTGATTTTGCAACATGTTGAATGGATGAAGGAACGAAACATTTTCTTCCAGAAACGCCAACTGCAAGATGTGCAATGGATGTATGAATGTTTGGACGAAGCGTTGCGAAAAAATTTCTTCGCATCTCAAAAAAACAATGCAAGCATAGAGGTGGCAAAAGAAAGTATCTGCTTAAAGAAAATTTCTCCTTTTGATGCTGTTGCGATGTTGCTCAGAAATTGGAAATAGCTTTTTTTTTGAGGCATTAAAAAACCTTGAGACCAACTGTTATTCCAACCCTTAGACCTAAGCCCCATCTTTCTTCGGCACGGTACTCTAAGAGCGGATGCGAATAAATATCATCGTTTTTATAGTTTGCGATGTTGTGCGAAAAAATAGAATATTTGGGGCCGAAACCGAAATACATGTCCAATGCAAAACCAGGTTTAGTGGTCATAAATCCATAGTTCAGAAATAGTTCGAATTGTTGTTCGGTAGGCGCGAAAAGTTGATCGGATGAAAGCAGAATGCCCGAAGCATCCGTCACTGATGAAGCAATTGGCTCAAAGGTCTTACTTCTATATCGAGCCATAAAGCCGATGTATGGAGCCGCATTGTCACTTTCGGTAAATGACTTAAAGGCATAATGCGCATTATAGCCACTCCACCTTAAATCGAAGCCATCGGTGTCTTTTTCCTTGGTTGCAAGGTCATACATCCAGTCACGATTCATATTTATAATTTCGTAATAAAACTCATGTGCTTTGCTGCGCCCAACAAAGTCCACACAAAAGCCAAAGTCCCTGTGGCCTTTCACTGTGGATAGCATTGGGAAAATATCAGCACCCAGGTATAGCCCAGGATTTACATCATAAGAATTGCTGAATTTTTTTTCTCTCTTCTCATTTTTTCGCTGCGTTTTTTCGGTTAATTTTTTCTCCTGGTTGTGACAATTATCCGCCCTTTTTTGTGTGCTTTTAGCAGCACTTTCATTGCCAACGGAAAAGTATAGTTCGGCAAGTCGTTGTAAATTATAGCAGTCAGTTGAAAGCGTTTTTACATCAATTTTTTCTGCGATACGATTGCCCCTATTGCTATCCGCTTTTGTACTTTCACTAGCCGATAGCTCCCACAAAAAATCGTATTCTTCATAATCACGATAGTACAAAGTTTGCATGAACTTATCCATGTTTTCAATGTCGCCAAGTTGTTTGTAAATGGGATATGCTCTTGTATAAAATGAATTGGGTGCAGGAGCATCTTCATCTGCAAACGTATTATATACTACTTCCATTTTGTGTGGCTTATAGCCAGTATAAATGTCAAGTGAGTCCATTAAATTCTTCTTGCTCTGGTCTAATTTGATATATGATTCAAGATATTGGTTGCTGTAATCTAATAAGTCAATGGTGACATCAAATTCCTGAATTTTCAAATTAATCAGGTAAGCTATTGAGTAGCATTTTTCAGTATAAATGGTAGCAACTGCTATATGTTTTTTCAGATCAACCACGGCATTGGGATGATCTGTTAAGACCTCAAGTTCTGACAAGAAAGAAAGGTAGTGTTCATATGTCTCGACATAATGCGAATAGGCCCATTCATATTCTAAACCTTGGTAGCTGAAGACAAGTGGAAAATCGTAATATGTAAACCCTTCAGCAATCGTTCGAATTGGGGTTAGATAATCTAATGCAGCTTGATTGGATGTTTCCCCCATCAAAACAGCAAGAATGTAGCAAGTCATAAGCTTGCAAT